>NZ_JAYRCW010000048.1:0-20214 GCF_041909755.1 Sandaracinobacter sp. | reverse complement strand
CCGCAGCAGTTGAACGGGCGGCTTCAGCCCCTTCACCACTTCGCCGTCGATGGAGACGTCCTCCACCGTGTCCATGCCGGGCAGTTCGAACATGGTGTCCAGCAGGATGCCTTCCAGGATGGAGCGCAGGCCCCGCGCGCCGGTGCGCCGCTCGATCGCCCGCTTCGCAATCTCGGACAGCGCGTCGTCCGTGAACGACAGCTTCACGCCTTCCATTTCGAACAGGCGGGCATATTGCTTCGAAAGCGCGTTCTTCGGCTCGGTCAGGATCTTGATCAGCGCGGGCTCGTCCAGATCCTCCAGCGTGGCGATCACGGGCAGGCGGCCCACGAATTCCGGAATCAGGCCGAACTTCAGCAGGTCCTCCGGCTCGCACTGGCGCAGGACCTCACCGGTCCGTCGTTCATCCGGCGCCGCAACATGTGCGCCGAAGCCAATGGATTTGCCTTGCAATCTGTCTGAAATGATCCGGTCAAGCCCGGCGAAGGCGCCGCCGCAGATGAACAGGATGTTCGTGGTATCCACCTGCAGGAATTCCTGCTGCGGATGCTTGCGCCCGCCCTGCGGCGGCACGCTTGCGGTGGTGCCTTCCATGATCTTCAGCAGGGCCTGCTGCACCCCTTCGCCCGACACATCGCGGGTGATGGAGGGATTGTCGGCCTTGCGCGAGATCTTGTCGATTTCGTCGATATAGACGATGCCGCGCTGCGCGCGTTCGACATTGTAATCGCTCGCCTGCAGCAGCTTCAGGATGATGTTCTCGACATCCTCACCGACATAGCCGGCTTCCGTCAGCGTCGTCGCATCGGCCATCGTGAACGGCACGTCCAGGATGCGCGCCAGCGTCTGCGCCAGCAGCGTCTTGCCGCAGCCCGTGGGGCCGACCAGCAGGATGTTCGATTTCGCCAACTCCACCTCGGCGCCCTTCCCGCCATGGGCGAGACGCTTGTAATGGTTGTGCACCGCGACCGAGAGAACCCGCTTCGCATAGGACTGGCCGATCACATAATCGTCCAGCACCTTCATGATCTCGCGCGGGGTGGGCACCCCGTCCCGCGTCTTCACCAGCGCGTTCTTCGTCTCCTCGCGGATGATGTCGTTGCACAGCTCAACGCATTCGTCGCAGATGAAGACGGTCGGCCCGGCGATCAGCTTCTTCACCTCATGCTGGCTCTTTCCGCAGAAGGAGCAATAGAGGATATTTTTCCCGTCGCCGTTGGATACCTTGGTCATAATCTCTCTTTCAGCCGCACGCCGAAAGGACATGGGCATCGCACTAAGTTAGCGCAGATTCCCTCTCCCGCAAGTGCGAATGCCGCCAGTCTGCAACAGTCTGTGATGGCGGAAGCGGGCCTTTCGGGCTGCTGTGCCAGCCAAAGCTCTGGCAAGGCGCGGAATTACCGGGCGGGCCGCCACATGGCATGCATCGGCGGGCTGCTGCCGGCCTGAATTTCCGCCGTCACGCGAAAGCCGAACCGCTCGTACAGCGGCACGTTGCGCGGATTGGTGCTCTCCAGATAGGCGGGCATCCCGTCCGCATCGACCAACGCCAGAGAGGCCGCCAGCAGCGCGGAGCCGACGCCGCTTCCCTGCGCCGCCGGGTCCACGCCGACGAATGGCAGATACCAGTGTGGCTCCTGCGGATGGTGCGCCGCCATCTGCCCGAACACTTCCGGCGCATCCCCGGGCATGGCCAGCTCCGCCAGCGCTGCGCCCAACGCCTCCATGTCAGGCCCGGTTCCGGGTTTCAGCCACATCGCAGCACCCTTGCCGCCCTCCGCCACGAAGCCCGTTCCCTGCGCGCCGCCAAGCCCGCCCATGTGCCTGAGCGCATGGCCGAACAGGCCCAGGAACTGGCCGGGATCCGCGAACACCCACCGCGTGAACGGGTCGGATGCGAAGGCCGTCGTCAGACAGGCCTTCGCCAGATCGACCTGCGCCGCCGTTTCGATCCGCAGCACGGCGGGCGGCATGCTCAGGCCGCCTTCAGGTCACCCTCGGCCGGCGTCGGGCGCTTTTCCATCACCTCGTCCACCAGGCCGAAGGCCTTGGCTTCCTCGGCGGACATGAACTTGTCGCGCTCCATCGCATTCTCGATTTCGTCCAGCGGCTTGCCGGTGAACTTCGCATAGAGGCTGTTCATGTGCGCGCGAATGCGGATGATCTCGCGGGCCTGGATCTCGATGTCGGTGGCCTGGCCCTGCGCCCCGCCCGAAGGCTGGTGCACCATGATCCGGGCGTTGGCGAGGCTGACGCGCATGCCCGGTTCCCCGGCCGCCAGCAGGAAGCTGCCCATGGAAGCCGCCTGCCCGATGCACACGGTGCCCACCTTCGGCCGGATATATTGCATGGTGTCATAGATCGCCATGCCGCTGGTGATCACGCCGCCGGGCGAGTTGATGTACATGTAGATGTCTTTCTTGGGGTTTTCCGCCTCAAGAAACAGAAGCTGCGCCACGATCAGCGAGGCCATGTTGTCCTCGATCGGGCCGTTCACGAACACGATCCGCTCGCGCAGCAGGCGCGAGAAGATGTCGAAGCTGCGCTCGCCCCGGCTCGATTGCTCGATCACGATGGGAACGAGGCCAGCCTGCGGGCCTTGGCTGGGGATGAGATTCGCGCGAAGCGCGGCGGTGGGGTCCATCAGGAACTGGTCGCGGTCCATGGCGGTATAAGTCGGGCGTTGCCCCGCACCCGTCAAGCCCCTCCCCCACGCCTTTTCCGGCTTGTGTCCCCTGCCCGAATGGGTCCGCTTTGGTGGCAACTCTCCGCTGGCAGGCCGGTTTGCTTGCTATTGGGCAAGCATGTCCGCCCGCCTCTCCACCGGCCCGGAAGCCGCAGGGCCTGCCTCTGCCGCAGGCGTGATTCCGGCCATTTCCGCCGCAGCAGCGCGCACCGGGGTGGATTTCGCGGCGCTCTATCACACGGCCCGCCTCGAATCCGGCTTCGATCCCACGGCCAGGGCGCGAACGTCTTCCGCAACGGGTCTCTTCCAGTTCATCGACAGCAACTGGATGAACGTGCTTGCCAAACATGGCGCGCGCCACGGCCTTGCCCCGTCCTCCAGGGCAGAGGCGCTGGCCCTGCGGACGGATCCAGCCGTCGCCAGCCTGATGGCGGCGGAGCATATGGCGGACAATGCCGCCCTGATGGAAAGCCGCCTGGGCCGGGAAGCCGGGCCGGTCGATCTCTATCTCGCCCATTTCCTGGGCGCGGGCGGCGCCACGCGCTTCCTGCAGGCGATGCAGGCTGCGCCCGACCAATCCGCCGCAAGCCTGATGCCTGCTGCGGCCAGGGCCAACCGGGCCATCTTCTTCGATGGCGGACGGGCGCGCTCACTTGCCGATGTGCACGCCCTGTTCAGCGCAAGGCTCTGCGCCGGCACGGCTCCGGTCGAAACCGGGGCGATCGGCAGCCCGAATCCCATGCGCCAACCTGCCCTGCCCGGGGCGGCGGGCACCCCCTTGCACACGGCAGATGCCGGCCTGCGCGCGGCGGATGCAGCCCGGCTCGCCTATCTTCTTCTGGCGGACATGGGGGCCTAGGGCATGGCTGCCGCCCTCCGCCGCCTTCCCTTCCCGCCCGGCCGTGCGCTGCTGCCGGTCGCCATGCTGGCCATCGTGCTGCTGATGGTGGTGCCGATCCCGGCGCTGCTGCTGGACGTCTTCTTCATCGGCAACATCCTGCTGTCGCTGCTGATGCTAATGCTGGTGCTGGAAGCGAAGCGGCCGCTGGATTTCTCCACCTTCCCCACGCTGTTGCTGGTCGCCACGCTGTTCCGCCTCGCGCTCAATGTCGCCTCTACCCGCGTCGTGCTGGTGCATGGGCATGAAGGCCCGGCGGCAGCGGGACAGGTGATCGAAGCGTTCGGCCATGCGCTGATCGGCGGCAATTTCGTGGTGGGGATGATGGTGTTCATCATCCTGATGATCGTGAACCTGTCGGTGATCGCCAAGGGCGCGGGCCGCGTTTCCGAAGTGTCGGCCCGTTTCACGCTGGATGCCCTGCCCGGCAAGCAGATGGCGATCGATGCGGACCTTGGCGCGGGCATGCTGACGCCGGAAGAGGCGCGGGGGCGGCGCATGGACGTCGCGGCAGAGGCGGATTTCTACGGCTCGATGGACGGTGCCTCAAAGTTCGTGAAGGGCGATGCCGTCGCCGGTATCCTGATCCTGCTGGTGAACATCTTCGGCGGCCTCGCCATCGGCATGCTCAGCCACGATCTGTCCCTGTCCGACGCGGCAGACAGCTACATCATCCTGTCGATCGGCGATGCGCTGGTCGCGCAGGTGCCCGCGCTGCTGCTCTCCATCGGGGCCGCCATCCTTGTCACCCGCAGCGCGGATGATCGCGGCCTCTCCAGCCAGCTGGGCCGGCAGATCGCCTCCGCCGGTGCCTGGTGGCCGACGGCGGGGGTGCTGGGCGCCATGGCGCTGATCCCCGGCCTGCCGATCCTGCTGCTGGCACCGGCCGCGGCGCTGGCCGGAACGGTCGCCTGGCGGCTGCGCAAGCGCCCGGAACCCGCGGCCATTCCGCTCAATAACGCAGCCCCGCCGGCGCAGCTCGATTGGGCCGAAGTGACGGACAGCGCCCCGATCCTGATCGAAATCGGCTATGGGCTGATCCCGCTCGTCGATGCGGACGGCCCCTTGATGACGCGGATCACCGGCATCCGCCGCCAGCTTTCGCAGGAACTGGGATTCGTGCTGCCCATGGCCCGCGTGCGGGACAATCTGGGCCTTGCCCCCCACAGCTATCGCATCAGCATTGCCGAGGAACTGGCGGGCGAAGGCGAGGCCTGGCCTTCTGACCTGCTCGCGCTGGAGGCGGAGGCCGTTTCCGCCGACATTCCCGGCCGGCCGGTCAGGGATCCCGCCTTCGGAATGATCGCCCGCTGGATCGATCCCGCGCGGGAGGCGGAGGCGCTGGACGCCGGATACACCGTGGTGGACAGCGCAACCGTCATCGGAACACACATCTACAAGCTATTGAAAGAACATGCTCATATCCTGTTTGGTCAGGACGATATGCAGGGCCTGCTGGATGCGCTGGCGGGGCGGCAGCCACAGCTGGCGGCCAGCCTTGCGCCGCGAACGGTACCGCTGGCGCTGACCACGCAGGTCGCGCAGTCGCTGCTGGAGGAAGGCGTCTCGCTGCGCGGCTTTCCGCGCATCGCGGCGGCCCTTTCGCAACATGCCGCCACCATTCAGGATCCGGCCCTACTGGTGGAGGCCGTGCGCGCGCGCATCGGCGGCCTCACGCTCTCCGGCCTTGTTCCATCCGGCGGGACGCTCAGCGTCATTGCGCTCGCACCTGACCTGGAATCGCTTCTGGTTTCGGCCCAGCGCGCTGCGCCGCACAGCGAATTTCCCTTCGAACCGGGGCTGGGCAACCGGCTGACCAGTTCCGTGCTCGATGCGGCGCGCCCGCTGATCGCTGCCGGCCTGCCCGTGGTTCTCGTCACGCAGCCGGGGCCGCGCCGGGCCTTGTGGCGGCTGTTGCGCCCGCATGCCGCCCTGCCCGTTCTGGGCTTCCCGGAACTTCAGGACCAGCGCGAGATCGACGTGATCGCCGTGATCGGCGCGGATGCCGCTGCTGATCCAGCCCCCCAAGCCATGGAGCGCGCCTGATGGACGCACGAGGAGCCGCAATGCTCGGCCTCTATTCACCGGGGGCCGCCGCGCGGCCAGATCCTGACCGGCTGGTGCGGCTGAACATGGGCCTGGTGCGCAAGATCGCCTGGCACACCCATGCCCGCGTGTCCTCGGCGCTGGATATCGAGGAACTGGTCCAGACGGGTATGGTCGCCCTGATCGAAGCGGCGCGGACGTTCGAGGATCGGGGACAGGCCGCCTTCACCACCTATGCCAGCGTCCGGGTGCGCGGGGCGATGATCGATCTGCTGCGCAAGCAGGCAACACTGTGCCGCTCTGCGCTTCGCAAGCGGCGGGAACTGGGGGCGGCGCAGGCGCGGCTGGAAGGGCAACTGGGCCGGGCGCCGACGGAAACGGAACTGGCGGCGGACCTGGGGCTGGACCTGCCCGCCCTGCAGGATCTGCGCGCGACCACGCAAGCCGCCCGCCATGAATCCATGGACGAAGTCTATTCCGATCACAGCATCTGGTTCGCCAGCGAGGAGCCGGATGCGCTGGACCAGCTGCACTCCCGCCGCCTGCACGAGGCCGTCGTTTCCGCCATCGGGGACCTGCCCGAGCGGGAGGCGCAGGTGTTGCAGCTCTACTTCGTGGAAGAGCTGAACCTGGAGGAGATCGGGCAGGTGCTGGGCGTGGGCGCGGCGCGGATCTGCCAGATCAAGAAAGTGGCGCTGGAACGGGTGCGCGCCCGCCTTGGGGGATGGGAATTGGACTGATTTGGGCGTAGGAAGCTGAAGCGACCCACTGGCCCCGGGATGTTGGAGGACGTCCCGGGGGCTTTTTCCGGAGCCGCGAAGTCCCGTTTTCCCAAGCCTGCGGACTGTGCCTGAAATGCAGCCTGACCCGCTTGACAGGCCCATGCCCGATACGTGTAATTCGCACATGGGGGCTGCGATCCCCCCAAGAGGCGAGCTGCCGAAGAATCGCGTCCGCCATCGCAAACGAGGACGCGTATGCCTGCATTCCAGTCAATCTCCGTTGAAAAGCTGTTCCGGCTGATCGGGTTGCCGGGCGGCCCCTCGATCATCGATATCCGAACGGCGGATCAGATTTCCGAGCGGCCCGGACTTATTCCCGGCTCCGTCCGCCAATGCACTGCCGGGGTGGACGGATTGGCCAGGCACCAACACGGGCGTTCCATCGTCATCGCCTGCGCGGACGGGCATGCCGCCAGCCAAGGCGTCGCGGCGTTGTTGCGAACCAGTGGCTTCGATGCCGAGATCCTGGAAGGTGGCGTAACCGGCTGGGAGGATGCCGGCCTTCCGCTGATTCCCGAATCCCGCCTTCCGCCGCGGGATTCCGAAGGACGCACGCGCTGGGTCACACGGCACCGTCCCAAGGTCGACAGAATTGCCTGCCCCTGGCTAATCAGGCGCTTTGTCGACCCCTCCGCCCGGTTCCTGTTTGTCGCACCGGCCGACGTCATCGCGGTTGCCGGGGCTTTCCATGCCGTCCCATTCGATATCGACGACGACGACGCCTCCTACAGCCACAGCGGGGCGGAATGCAGCTTCGATTCCATGCTGGCGGGCTTTGGCCTCGCTGCCTTCGAAGGCCTTCGCCGGCTGTCACTGATCGTTCGCGGCGCCGATACCGGAAGGCTCGAAATCGCCCCGGAGGCCGCCGGACTCCTCGCCGCCTCTCTCGGGCTGTCTCGCATGTATGCCGACGACAATGCGCAACTGGAGGCCGGGATGGCCCTGTACGACGCATTCTATCGCTGGTGCCGGGATGCCACGGCGGAAACCCACGGCTGGGAATCGCACCGTTCACCCGCCAAGCGCCTGCCGGGAGAGGGTCGTTGACGCTTCCATCCCAGGCCGAACCCGGCCCTCCTCCGATGACCCATTTGCAACTGTTCCTGCGGTTCCTGCGCTTCGGGCTGTTGGCCTTCGGAGGGCCGGTGGCGCAGATCGCGATGATCCGGCGCGAACTGGTGGAGGAAGAGGGCTGGATTTCCGGCGACCGCTTCAACCGGCTGATGGCGGTGATGCAGGCCCTGCCGGGGCCGGAGGCGCATGAGCTGTGCGTTCACCTGGGCATCCGGGCGAAGGGGCGGATTGGCGGCATTCTGGCCGGGCTGGGCTTCATGCTGCCGGGGTTCCTGCTGATGATGGCGCTTGCCTATGCCTACACTAGGCTGCGGATCGAGGGCACGCTGCTTGCCGCCCTGTTCCTGGGGGTTCAGGCCGGGGTGATCGCCCTGATCATCCGGGCGGTGCATCGCATCGGCGCGCATATCCTGGAGAATCACTGGCTGTGGCTGATCGCGGCGGGGGCGCTGATCGCCTCTCTGTTCGGCGCCAGTTTCTGGATCGTGCTGCCGGCGGCGGGGCTTGCCCATGCGCTGCTGTCGTCAGGCCGCAATTGGCTGGCGGCGGCGGTGATCGCGGCGGCTGGCGCCCTTTCGGCCTGGGTGCTGTCTCTGCCTGCCCCGCCCGCGCCGCCTGCCGCATTTGCCCAGCCGACGGTGGCCGCCCTGTTCTGGTCAGGGCTGAAGGGCGGGCTCCTCACCTTTGGCGGGGCCTATACCGCGATCCCCTTCATCCGGGCCGACACCGTGGGGCGCGGCTGGATGACGGATGCGCAATTCCTGGACGGCCTGGGCCTTTCCGGCATCCTGCCCGCGCCGCTGGTGATCTTCGCGACCTTCGTAGGCTGGGTGAGCGGCGGGCCGGCCGGGGCGCTGGCGATCACGGCGGGCATGTTCCTGCCCGCATTTGCCTTTTCCCTGCTGTTCTATGAACGGCTGGAAGCCGCGGTGGAGGATGCCCGGCTGCACCATTTCCTGCAGGGCGTGGCGGCGGCCGTGGTGGGCCTGATCGCCGTGACCCTGATCGGCCTTGCCCGCAGCGCACAGGCGGAAACCCCGAATGTGGCGGCCAGCGCCGCGATCATCCTTCTGTCGCTGCTGCTGCTCTATCGCTGGCAAAACAGGCTGAACACGCTGGCGGTGATCTGCGGCGCGGCGGCCGCCGGGATGCTGTTTTTGCGCTGAATAACCATATTGGTTGTTCCGCGTGGAACATTTTCCTACACTTTGAAATCAAGGACTTGCCTGCACAGGCTGTTGGATTTGTTGGAGATTTCCAACGCTGACGAGGGTGCTTTATCAAAATTGCAGTGCCAGGCGCGCCGACATGAAAAAAGGGGGCGGAGGTTGCCCTCCGCCCCTTCAGGTTCCGACTGACTGTCGGTTCGCTTGATCAGCGCAGCAGTTGCAGCACGCCCTGCTTGGACTGGTTGGCCTGCGCCAGCATCGCCTGCGCGGCCTGAGTGAGGATCTGGCCCCGCGCGAGCGACGTGGTTTCCGCCGCGAAATCCGCATCCTGGATGCGGGAGCGGGAGGCGACCGTGTTCGCGCTGGTGCTGGTGAGGTTGTTGATCGTCGCTTCCAGCCGGTTCTGCACCGCGCCCAGCTCTGCCCGGTTGATGGAGATGGACTTCAGCGCTTCATCGATGGAGCTGAGCGCGGCGTTCGCGCCTTCCTGCGTGGAGATGTCCACGTCCTTGATCTTCAGCCCGCCCAGATCCGCGCCGTAGCGGTTCTCCTCGAAACCCAGCGCCGTGAAGTTGGAGCCGGCGGCGAAGCCCTGGCTGCCCGCGCGCAGATCGATGGCCGACGCGCTTTCCAGAACCACCTGCGCATAGGCGGTGTTCACCGTGGCGGCCGACACATCGGCCGGGTCCGTCACGCCCGTCACCGTGTAGCTGGTGCCGGTGCCCGCCACGGTCACGCCGCCCAGGCCGAAGTTGGCGGCGCTCGCCTCGTCGCTGTCGAACCAGACGGAGACGTTGCGGCCGTCTGCCGCCGTCAGGCTGAGCCCGCCCTGCCCGTTGTCCACCGCCGTCACGCCGGTTGCGCCGCTGTTGTTGTTGATGATGGTGGCGACATTTTCCCGCGTTTCCTGCGCCGTATCGCTGGCGGACAGGGCGATATCCATCGAGACGCCGTTGATCACCAGCGTGGCGGTCGCGTCTGCGCCGATCACGGTGGTAGTGCTGCCGTTCAGGGTGAGCGAGGCGGCCTTTGCGCTGACGCCCGTCTGCGCCGTGCTTTCGTTGATGGCCGCCGCGATGGCGATGGCGCTGGCCGCCTTGGTGCTGGAACCGGCCGTCGTGTCGGAGAAGGTATCGTCGGCGGCCTTCGATGCGCGGACGGAGACCCCGTTGATCACCAGATCGCCGGTGTTCAGCGTGCGCACATCCGCCCCTGTCGCCGAAGTGGCGATGGCGCGGGCATCGCTGGAGAGCGCGGACACGCCGCGTTCATAGCTGCCCGCCGCCAGGCCCGAACGGGAGAGCCGGCCCGTGCCGACCGAATCCACCACGATCGGCCCGCCCTGATCCGACACCAGCGAATAGGTGCCCGATTGCGCGCCCGCCTTCAGGCCGGTGGCCGCAGCCGTCAGCGTGTCGAACGCGACTTCGATGTTGCGGCCATCCGCCGCTTCCAGCCGGATGCCGAGGTTGTTGTCTCCGGTGTCGATGGCGCGAACGCCTGTCTGCCCGGTCATCAGGTTGATGGCGTCCACCACGGCCGTGCGCGACGCCGCCGCATTGGTTGTGGTGGTGATGGAGCCGGTGGTGACGCCGTTGATGGTGACGGTGCCGGTGAGTGCGGCGGCCGTCATCGAGGTGCCCGTCATCGTGGTGGCGCCCACCACGGCGCGAACGCCCGTCTGCGCGCTGGCCCGGTTGATCGCGGCGGCCTTGGCGATCGCGCTCGCCTCTTTGCCCGTGCTGGACAGCGCATCATCGGTGCCGCGCGAGCTGCCGATGACGACGCCGTTGATGCGCAGGTCATTGCCCTGCAGCGCCTGATTGGCAGCAAGGTTCGCGGCGGAGGTTTCGAAGGCGCCCGTCGCCGTCAGGCCCGGAACGCTGCCGGTGCCCAGATCGCCGGCGCGGGCGGAGCCGATCGACATCGAAACCGTCTGCCCCGCGCGGGAGCCGGTTTGCAGCGCGAGGTTCTTCGACGAGCCGTCGAGCAGGCTGATGCCGTTGAAGCTGGTGCGGTTCGCGACATTGTCGATTTCGCCGACAAGCTGGGTGACTTCGGCCTGAAGCGCCTGCCGGTCCTCGCCGGAAATGGTCCCGTTGGCGGCCTGAACGGCCAGTTCGCGCATGCGTTGCAGCATGTTCGTCACTTCGCCCATGGCGGTTTCGGCCGTCTGCGCCAGCGAAATGCCATCGCCGGCGTTGCGGATCGCGACGGCAAGGCCGCGCACATCCGCCGTCATCCGCTGGGAAATGGCGAGACCGGCGGCGTCGTCCTTCGCGCTGTTGATGCGGAGGCCGGTGGACAGCCGCTCCATCGCGGTGTCGAGCCCCGCCTGCGCGACCCGGTTGCCGTTCTGCGCCTTCAGGGCCGCGAGATTGCTGTTGATGATCGTCATCGTGCCTGTTCCTCGTTCAAGCTCCGGGGCTTTGGCCCAGGCGGGGAAGCCGCTGGTCGGGAGCCGCTGTGGAGAAGCCTCTGCCAGGAAGCCTCAGGCCGCCTTCACGGCAGCGGGCGTGTCGGGTTAAACAGGGGCCATTCATGACCACAGACAGCTCCCCCCTTCCCTCCACGCTCGCCAGCGGAAAGACCTGGCTGGTGATCGACAAGCCCGCCGGGCTGGCCGTGCATCCGGGCCCCCGCACGCCCGACAGCCTGGAGGATCTGCTGCCGGGGCTGGCCGAACATGGCGTGACGCCGCAGCCGGTGCATCGGCTGGACCGGGATACGTCGGGCTGCCTGCTGCTGGGCCGCCGGGGCAGCGCCATCCGCAGCCTTTCGCGTGCGTTCAGCGAAGGGCGGGTGAGCAAGCGCTATCTGGCCATCGTGACGGGGGAACCTGCGGGGCGCAGCGGGCAGGTGGCGCAGGCGCTGGCAAAGCGCAGCAACAAGGATGCCGGGTGGCGGATGGTGCCGGATGATGCGGGGCTGTCCGCCACGACGGACTGGCGCGTGATCGACCGGCGGGACGGCCTGTGCCTGGTGGAGTTCCGGCCGCACACCGGCCGCACCCACCAAATCCGCGTGCATGCGACGTTGATCGGCCCGGATGTGTCGATCGTGGGGGATCCCGTCTATGGCACGGCGGCGGCGGACGGGCTGATGCTGCACGCCGCAGCGCTTGCCTTTCCCGAACCGCAGAGCGGCGAACGCATCGAGGTGGTTGCGCCAATGCCGCTGCGCTTTCGCCAGCGGGGGTTTGGCTGAGCCGCTGGGCGCCCGCTCAGCGCTGCGAGGTGGACAGTTCCGATCGGATCATCGCGGAAGCGATGGCATCTGCATCGATGGGATAGCGGCCTTCGGAAATCCGGGCACGCAGCGCTTCGACGCGGCTGGAATCGACGGGAGGTGCTGCCGCCAGTTCCCTGGCTGCGGGTGACAGCTGCGCGGCAGGGACCGTGATTGGGGCGGTGATTGGGGCGGCGCGACGACTGGCGCCGGCTTCCGGCGCTGCGCCCGCATCCGCGCGAACCTTGCCGTTGGACGCCTGACCGCTTCCGGCAAGCAGCGCCGCTGCCCGTTGCGGCAGCCCGCCGCCTGAAACCTGATCCACCATTGCCGTTCCAAATCCATCCATTGCCGGGGCGCGGGGCAATCCCGCATCGCCCATGACGGCTGCTGACCGGAATCGTTTAGCGGCTTTCGCCGGCCGACCCCAGACGGACCCGGCCATTTGCGTCCAGACTGGCTGCGATCGCCCGCCCGCTGCGGCTGTTGCGCAGCATCAGGCGGCCGCCCTGCCCCACCCTGTCGGCAACGGCGTCCAGCTGGATGCGGAAGCCGTCGCCCTCGATCGCGGCAGAGACCCTGTCGCCGCGCTTCAGGCCCTGATCAGGCGCGGCGGACCGATGCTGCGCCAGTGGCAGAGTCCAGCGGATTCCGCCGCAATCGGCCGCAACCGCGTCGCGCGCCGCGCCCGCCCACGCCAGCCGGTATCCCTGAGGGCACATGCGGGCCCCAAGCCGGGCGTCCACGGCGACGGGCGCGGCGGCGAACTCCTCTGCCGCCTGCTGCAAGCCCTGCGCACCGGCAGGCGGCGCAAACAGGATGGCGAACAGCCCCGATATCAGACGCATGTGGTTGCTCCTTAAAGTTCAGGCGATGGCCGCCGTGGACCAGAAGGTGCAACCGCCATGCCAGCCCGGCAGCCTGCGGCCCGGCCCCATAAGCGGCACATCTGTGCCGGTTCGGGCGGGTCCGGGCGGCACATTCCTGCCGTTGCTGCATCCCCCAAAGGCGGCGCGCCCCTTTGCTGCGGATTGGCACGCGCCTTGCTTCACCCGGTTGATGCGGCGCTCCGCCGCGACGGGATCGAAGTGCAATGGCAGACAGGCTCGATCAGTTCTTTGGCGTTCATGCAACCGCGCTGCGGCTTCGCAGCGAACGGATGGGGGTGATCGCCTCCAACATCGCCAATGCCGCCACCCCCGGCTACAAGGCGCGCGACCTGGATTTCGGCGCTGCGCTGCGGGATGCCGCGCCCGACGTCCGCCTGTCCCGAACGTCGGCTGCACACCTGTCGCCCACCGCCGAAGAGGCGCCCATGCTCGCCTGGCGGCAGCCGGTGCAACCTTCGCTGGACGGCAACACGGTCGAGCTTGCAACCGAACAGGTGCAGTTTGCGGAAACCGCGCTGCGCTACCGCAGCACGCTGGGCCTTCTGGGCGGGCGCATCCAATCGCTGACCGCGGCGCTGAAGGGCGACCAGGCATGACGCTCGGCATCTTCGATATCGCGGGCCGCGCCATGTCTGCGCAGCTCGTGCGGCTGAACAGCAGCGCCTCGAATCTTGCGAACGCGGGTGCGGTCTCCGCCACGGCAGAGGGGGCCTATCGGCCGCTGAAGCCCGTGTTCGCCGCCCAGTATGAGGGCAATACCGGGCGCGCCACCGTCTCTGTCCTGGGGGTCGTGCAGGCGAATGCCGCGCCGCAGCGCCGCCATGAGCCGGGCCACCCGCTGGCCGATGCACAGGGCTATGTCCATGTTTCGGCTGTCGATTCCAATGCCGAGCTGGTCGAGATGGTGGAAACCGCGCGCCAGTATCGGAACGCGATCGAGGTTCTGGAAACCGCCAAGTCGCTTACGCTGGAAACGCTGAGGCTGGGCCGGTGAGCGCGGTGTTCGATCCCGCCGCGCTGGGCCTGCGGGCGGCGGCCACCGCAAGCGCGACGGCCCCGCGCGAGACGCTCACCCAGAATGATTTCCTGACACTGCTGGTCACCCAGCTGAAGAACCAGGATCCGCTGAACCCGCTCGACAATGAAACCTTCGTTGCCCAGCTGGCGCAATTCTCCACCGTTTCGGGCATCACCAGCACCAACGACAAGCTGGATGCCCTGTCCCGGTTGACGGCCTCCAACGTGCGCACCGGCGCGCTGCAGTGGATCGGCCGCAGCGTCACCGGCCCGGCCGGCGAATCCGGCACCGTCGCCTCCGTCGCCATCGCGGAGGACAACAGCCTCTCCCTCACGCTCGAGACCGGCGCGACGCTGTCGGCCGCCGACGTCCGGCACATGTCCTGAAAGGCCCCCGATGACCTTCTTCATCTCCCTCACCGGCCTCAACGCCTCCCAGACGGAGCTGTCCGTCCTGTCCAACAACATCGCCAATGTCGCGACGTCCGGGTTCAAGAAATCCCGCGTCGATTTCGGAGACATCGTCTCGCGCTCGCCCAGCCAGGCCGCCAACAGGGCCAATGGCGCGGGCGTCGCGGTGATGGGGGTGAAGCAACAGTTCGGACAGGGCGGCTACCAGACCAGCAGCAACGCGCTTGACCTGTCCGTGGAAGGCCAGGGCTTCTTCCTGGTCCGCAGCGGCGCGTCCAGCACGGATACGCTGGCGCTCAGCCGCAACGGGTCCTTCTCTGTCGATGCCGATCGCTGGGTGGTGGACAATGAAGGCCGCCGCCTGCAGGTGCTGCCGACCACGTCCGACGGGGCGCTGACGGGCGCGGGCGCCAGCGCCCTGCAGGCCCTGCGCCTGCCGACGGCCTCCGGCGAGCCGCAGGCGACCACGGCGGTTCGCTTCGTCGCCAACCTGCCAGCGACAGCCGCGGCGCCGGCCGCCAGCTTTTCCCGCGATGACGCTGCAAGCTACAACCACGCCACCTCGACAACCGTTTACGACGCAGGGGGCAACGCCAGCACCGTCACCCTCTATTATCGCCGGATCGAGGATGCCGGCGCGCTGCCGAACAAGCTGTGGGAAGTCCATGCTTTCCAGGGTGACAGCGCCATCGACCCTGTGCCCGGCCCCGGCCCGCAGACGCTGACCTTCGATCCGGATGGCGTCCTCCTCTCCCCGACCGGTCCCGTCGATTACAGCGGCGGCTTCAGCATCAGCCATGCCAACAGCGCCTCCACCAGCCAGCCCTTCTCGGTGGGGTTCAGCGAGCAGGACGGCTATGCCCCCGGCCGCCTGGAAAGCGTGGGCGTGGACCGGGAGGGCGTCGTTCGCGCGAGCTTTTCCAACGGGGAAACGCTGGCGCTGGGCAAGGTTGCCCTGGGCAATGTGCCGAACCCGCAGGGGTTGCGCCAGAACGGCAATGTCAGCTGGACGGTTTCCGGCACATCGGGCGACCTCGTCGTGGGCGAACCCGCGCAGGAGGGGTTCGGCGGCATCGCTTCCGGCTCCCTCGAACGCTCCAATGTCGATCTCACCGATGAACTGGTCGGCCTGATCACGGCGCAGCGCAACTTCCAGGCCAATGCCCGCGCCATCGATACCGCGTCGTCTCTGCTGCAGACGATCATCCAGCTGAGAAGCTGATGGACCGGCTGATCTATACCGCCCTGACCGGGTTGCAGCGATCGCAGGAATCGCAAGGCGTTACCGCGCAGAACCTCGCAAACGCCGGCACCCCCGGATTCCGCCGGGAAATGGCGGCGCTGTCGGCCGGCTTCCTCTCTCCGGCGGGGGCGGCGCTGACGGCGCGCGCGCAATCGGGCGGGGAATCCCCGCACGACCTGCTGAACCCCGGCCGGGTGGAAACGACCGGCAACCCGCTGGACGTTGCGATGGATGGCGGCGCCTGGCTGGCGGTTGCGGACGCCGGCGGCGAAGAGGCGCTGACGAGGCGCGGCGACCTGCGCCTGTCTGCCGACGGCGCGTTGCTCACCGGTGACGGGCTGCCGGTGATGGGGGTGGACGGCCAGATCCGGATCGCCACCGGCTTTCAGGCCGTGCGCATCGCCCGCAATGGCGCCATCGAAACCCGCGCGGCCGATGACGCCCCCTATGTGGAGGTCGCCCGGCTGAAGCTTGTGACGCCTGCCCCTGACACGCTGGAGCGCGGTCCTGACGGCCTGTTCCGGACAGACGCGGTAGTTGCCGACGAAGCCGCCACGGTCACTGTCGGCGCGCTGGAACGATCCAATGTCGCGCCCGCCGCCGCGCTGGTCGAACTGGTGGAGCAATCCCGGCGGTTCGAGCTTCAGACGAAGCTGATCACCACCGCGCGCGACATGGACGAAGCGGGCGCATCGCTGATGCGCATCCAGTAGGAGAGCCGATTTGGCAAACGCCCTTCACATCGCACGATCCGGGCTCGACGCGCTGGATGCGAAGCTGCGCACGATTTCCAACAACCTCGCCAACGCCAACACCGTCGGCTTCAAGCGGGACCGCGCCGCCTTCGAAACCCTGCTCTACCAGACCAGCCGGCCAGCCGGTGCGCCGCAGGGGGCCGACGCCCGCTTCGGCATGGGCCTGTCCACCGGTGCCGGCGTCCGCATTTCCGGGACGGAGCGCGTTCACACGCAGGGCGGCGCCACGGTGACCGGCAACGCGATGGACCTGATGATCGAGGGTCAGGGGCTGTTCGAAGTCACCCTGCCCGACGGCCGGGCGGGCTATACCCGCGCGGGCTCCTTCACGTCAGACGCGGAAGGCCGGATCGTCACGCCACAGGGCTATCCGGTTGCGCCCGGCATCCAGATTCCGGAAGGGGCAACCGCCGTGACCATCGGGTCAGACGGCACGGTTTCCGCCCAGCTTCCGGGCGAATCCGCCCCGACGGACATCGGCCAGATTACGCTGGCCAGCTTCATCAACCCGGCCGGGCTGGAACCTGTGGGCGAAAATCTGTTCCTGGAATCTGCCGCGTCCGGCGCGCCGCAGCAGGGCGTCGCAGGCGAATCCGGCTTCGGCCGCATCCGCCAGGGCAGCCTTGAATCCTCCAACGTCTCCACCGTGCAGGAACTGGTGGACATGATCGAAACCCAGCGCGCCTACGAGATCAACTCCAAGGTCATCTCGGCCGCCGACGAAATGATGCGCTATGTCAACCAGGCGATATAAGCTCTTGTTAACCGCTATGTTCTGCCTTTCCGGATGTGGCGCCGCCGCGCGCCTTTCGGATGCGGTTCCACCTGTGCCCGCCGCGTTGGCCGAAGTGCCCCCGCCTCCCCCGCCCACCGGCGGCATCTGGCAGGCCTCTGCCGGCCAGTTCAGCCTTGCCGAAGACAGGCGGGCACGGCGGGTGGGCGATCTCGTCACCGTCCGCCTTGTCGAGCGCATCCGCGCGGAAAAGAGCATGGAGCAGGACGGCCAGCGCAACAGCCGGCGGACCGTGGACCTGCCTGACGCCTTCCCGTTCAACAAGGTCGATGAAGGCCTGTTTTCGGGTGGCGCCCAGTCCGCCTTCAGCGGGTCCGGCGGGGCGAGCCAGGCCAACAGCCTGTCGGGCGAATTCACCGTCACCGTCCTGCGCGTGCTGCCCAACGGTGTGCTGATGGTGGCGGGGGACCGGCGCATCCGCCTCGTTCGCGGCGAGGAGCAGGTGCAGCTGACGGGCCTGATCCGCCCGGAGGATATCGGGCCGGACAACCGCATCCCTTCCACCCGCGTCGCGGACGCCCGCCTGCGCTTCACCGGCACGGGGGAAATCGCGAACCAGGCGCGTCAGGGCTGGCTCAGCCGCTTCTTCAGCGCGATCGCGCCCTTCTGATGCGGCTGATCCTGATCCTCCTCGCCCTCGGCCTGTGGTTCGGCGCGCCGCAGGCGATGATGGCGGCCCATGCCCAGACCGCACCCGAACGGATCCGGGATCTCGCGCGGTTTCAGGGCGTTCGCGGGAACAGCCTGGTCGGCTATGGCCTTGTCGTCGGCCTGCCCGGCAGCGGAGACGACAATCTCGCCTTCACCGTGCAATCCATGCGCTCCGCTGCGAGCGCGCTGGGCGTGCAGCTGCCGCCCGGCGTGAACCCGGCGCTGAAGAATGCTGCGGCCGTGATGATCACGGCGGAACTGCCGCCCTTTGCCAAGCCGGGGCAGAAGCTGGACGTGACCATCTCGGCGCTGGGCAAGGCGAAATCGCTGCGTGGCGGCACCCTGCTGCTGGCGCCGTTGAAGGGTGCCGACGGTGAAACCTATGCGCTGGCGCAGGGCAACCTCAGCGTCGGCGGCTTCGGCGCGGAAGGGGCGGATGGCTCCCGCATTGTCGTGAACACGCCCACCTCCGGTCGCATTCCGGGGGGCGCCATGGTGGAGCGCGGGGTTCCCAGCCCCTTTGAAACCGCCGATCAGCTGCGCCTCGATCTTGTGAGCCCCAGCTTCGAGACGGCGCAGGCGATGGCGAACCGCATCAATATCGAGCTGGGGCGCTCAGCCGCCCGCGCGCTCGATTCCGTCTCGGTCGAGATCGAGGCGGCCGGCACGCCGACCGACCGGGTGGCGCTGGCCGCGCGGATCGAGGCGCTGTCGCTTTCCCCTGCCCCGCCGCCCGCGCGCGTGGTGGTGAACGCCCGCACGGGAACGGTGGTGATCAGCGGCGATGTGCGGGTGAGGCCGGCCGTCGTCGCACACGGCAATCTGACGCTGGCGGTTTCGGAAAACTGGCAGGTTTCCCAACCGGCGCCCTTCGCGCGCGGCGGAGAGACGGCCATCACCCCGCAATCCGATGTGCGCGCCGGGCAGGCCCCGGCACGGATGGCGATGTTCGCGCCCGGCGCCCGCCTGTCCGACATCGTGAATGCCGTGAACGCTCTGGGGGCTGCCCCCGGGGATCTGGTGGCGATCCTGGAGGCGCTGAAGGAAGCGGGCGCGCTGCGTGCGGAACTGGTGGTGATATGATCGAGCGAGTTACAGCCCGGGGGCAGGCCGCCATCCCGGCCGAAATGGCGAAGGCCGCCAAGGCGTTCGAGGCGCTGATGCTGCGCCAGTTGCTGCAGCCCATGCTGCCGCAGGCCGGGGCGGCAGCCCCTCTCGCCATCGACGCGCTGGCGGGCCAGCTCGCGACCGCCTCGCCATTCGGCCTCGCCGCTCTGATCGGCACGCGGCCATGAGCGACATGCTCGCCATCGGTCAGAGCGGGGTGCGGGCCTATGCCCGCGCGCTGGATCTTGTGGCGGACAATGTCGCCAACGCCGCCACGCCGGGGCATGTGCGGCGAACGGCAACCCTGTCTCCGGTGAACGCGGGCGGCGGCAAGGGGCCGCTGGAGCTTGACCCCGGCGGCGGAAGCGGCGTGCGGATGACAGCGGTGAGCCGGGCCGTGGACCTGCTGCAGATGGATACGCTGCGGCGCGCGGAAGGCGATGTGGCGGCGCTGGATGTCTCGGCACGATGGCTGGCCTCCATCGAAGCGGCGATCACCGGCCCCAATGCGCTGGATGCGCCGCTGAATGCGCTGTTCGGCGCCGTTTCCGATCTGGCGGGCGATCCCACCAACCTTGCGGTCAGGGAAACCCTGCTTGCCCGCGCCGACGCGCTTGCGGACCAGTTCAACCGCAACGCCGCCGATCTGGCCCGGCTCGACGAGGACCTGCTGGCCGAGGCTGCCATCGAAGGCGCCACCATGAACGACCTTTCGCAGGCGCTGGCCGACGTGAACGGGCGTCTGCGCCGCAGCGGCAGCGGAACGGCCGCATCCGCCGCCCTTGCGGACGAGCGGGACCGGCTGCTGGCGCGGTTGGGCTCCCTAGGCACGCTGGATGTCACGCTCGATCCCCTGGGGCAGGCCGAGGTGCGCATCCCGGACGCGGGCGGGCCGCTGCTGGTTTCCGGCAGCGATGCCCGGTCCGTGCGCGTCATCCCGTCCGCGACCGGGCTGGAACTGCGCGTGGGTCCGACCGGCACCGATGAACCGGCGCCGCTGCTGTCGGGCAGCATCGCCGGCCTGTCCGATGCGCGCGTGCAGCTGACGGAAGCGCGGGGGCGCATCGACGCGCTTGCCACCCGCATCGCGGAAGACTTCAACACCGCCCATATGCAGGGCGTGGACGACAGCGGCGCCGATGGCGGCGCACTGTTCGAAACGACCCTGCCGCTGGCGACGCCGGCACGCGCGAACGGCGGCACGTCGCGCATCGATGTCAGCCTTGCCGATGGGGCTGCCGTCACCGCGATGACGCTGGGCTTCGACGGCACCGACTGGACATTGAGCCGCGACGACAATGGCGACAGCGTCAGCGGGCCCCTGCCCCTGACGCTGGACGGACATTCCGTTGGCGGGGCAGGATCCGCGCGCGCGGGGGACCAGTTCCGCATCGAAGACGCCGGGGGGGGGGGCCGGGGCGCCCCGCCCCCCCCCCCGGCCGGCCCCCGCGGCCGCGCCCCCCC
>NZ_JAYRCW010000047.1:12290-20903 GCF_041909755.1 Sandaracinobacter sp. | reverse complement strand
TTCGTCAGCCGCTCGGCCTCGTGCGGATCCAGTTCGTAATAGATAAGTTCGTCCATGCCCCCGAAATAGGGGCATGGACGCCAAACGCCTAGTGGTGGTCGCCGCCCTCTTCGCCGTCCAGCACGAAGCGGCGGTCGCAATAGGGGCAGTCCACGAAGCCGCGCTCGTCGATCTGCAGCCACACGCGCGGATGGCCAAGCGGCCCTTCGTCGCCGTCGCAGGCCACGCGACGGCTGTGCACGGTGCGGGTTTCGGGCGGCTGCGGAACGGTCGACATGCCGCGCCTTCTAGCGGGCGCCGCGCCGCTCGAAAAGGCCCAGTCCAATTCATTGCGCCGCAACGGAAGTTTCGCTGCGCTGCAACAAATCACGGGCAGCAGGGCGCCTCCCACGCTGACGGAGCCGTTTCATGAAAAGCCTGTTCCTCCTCGCCGCATCCACCCTCGCGCTCACCCCCGCCGCCGCCCAGCAACCGGCCGCGGCAGACCTTGGGGAAGACATCATCGTCACCGCGCAGAAGCGCGAACAGAAGCTCGTCGACGTCCCCGTCAACGTCACAGCCTGGTCCGGCGAGCAGATGCAGCGCCTCGGCGTCAGCCAGTTCAACGAGCTGTCGGCCTTCGTGCCCGGCCTCAACATCCAGGAACAGTCGGCCAACAACCCCGGCTTCGTGATCCGGGGCATCACCTCGGATTCCGGCTCCGCGCAGGAAGCCGCCCGCGTCACCATCTACTACAACGGCGTGGACGTCAGCCGGTCGCGCGGCTCCTATTTCGACCTGTTCGACATCCAGCGCGTGGAAGTGGTGAAAGGCCCGCAGGCAACCCTGTTCGGCACCGCCGCCGCCGTCGGCGCGGTCAGCGTCATCTCCAATCCGGTCGAACCGGGAATCAAGGGAGAGGCCCGTGCCGCCTTCGGCAACTTCGGCCAGCGCCAGCTATCCGGCATGCTCAATGTCGGCAATGATGTCGTCGGCGCCCGCATCGCCTTCGCCTGGAAGGTCCGCGACGGCGTGGTGGAGAATATCGCCGGCGAAACCCCGAACGGCAGCGTGAAGCAGGACGACCTGAACGGCCAGGATCAGCGCGGCGTGCGCGTGTCGCTGAAGTTCGATCCCGAAGGCCCGATCCGCACCGACCTCATCTACACCTACGACGGCCAGCGGAACCCCGGCACCGCCTTCAAGTCGGGCACGCTGCCGCCCTATGGCGGCACCACCTCGCCCTACACCTTCGCGGAACTGGGCGGCTCACCGGTCGCGGCCAGCGTGTTCGAACATGACAGGCTCGGCCTCTGGCGCGACGTGCATGACCTGAACTTCACGGCCCGCTACCAGCCGGACGGCAGCCAATGGTCCACCGTCCACATCTTCGGCTACCGCAGGTTCGACAGCTATGAAGTGTTCGACGCCGACGGCTCGGGCGCCTGGTTCCTGGAATTCGCCGAGGATTCGAAGGGCGAACAGCTCAGCCACGAAAGCCGGGTGAACTATGATGGCGGCCGGCTGCGCGCCTTCGCCGGCTTCAACTGGTTCTGGGAAACGGGCACACAGGAAGTGCCCTTCAGCACCGAGGAAGGCACCTATCTCCAGTGCGCCGCCCGCGTGATCCCCGGCCTGCCCTGCGTGAACGCGGCCGGCGTGGTGACGGCATCGCAGGCGACGGCGCTGCTGACGGGCGGGCTGCTGAAGCAGATCCCCTACAGCTCCACCTTCCGCAACGGCGGCGAGTTCGAAACCATCTCCGTCTTCGCGGATGTCAGCTTCGACGCGGCCGACTGGCTCGAGCTGACGGCGGGCGGCCGCTACCTGTGGGAGGATCGCACCTCCTCCTATGTCTCCAGCCAGCCCAATTCGCTGCTGCTCGGCGCGCCGCTGCTGCCCTTCGCAAGCACCGGCGGACAGACCTTCCGCGCCAGCGGCAGCAACAGCGCCTTCCTGCCGCGCTTCAACGCGCTCATCCGCTTCACCGACGGGCTGAACGGCTACGCCACCGTGTCCAAGGGCCGCCGCAGCCCCGTCATCCAGCTGAACGCCCGCAACACCGCCGCCGGCCCGGTCGCCAACCGCACCGACATCCCGGCCGAAACCGTCTGGAACTACGAAGGCGGGGTGAAGGCCAGCATCGGCATCTTCAGCGGCAGCCTCGGCGTCTTCTACCAGACATACGAGAATTTCCAGGTCTCGATCATCGAGAACGGCCAGTCCGTCACCCGCAACGCCGGCTCCGCACGGAATTTCGGCGTCGAAGGCGAAGCCAGCGTCCGGCCGATGCAGGGCCTCAGCCTGTTCGGCAACTTCGGCTGGATCGACAGCAAGATCGACGACAAGGCCTCGAACGGGGTGTTCGCCGGCAACCGCTTCCGCCTGCAGCCCGAATGGCAGGCCGCCGCCGGGCTCGACGCCCGCATGCCGCTCGGCGCCGGGCTCGAGGCGTTCCTCACCCCCAGCGTCACCTACCGGTCAAAGATCTTCTTCGAAGTGCCCAACAAGGATCTGATCTCGCAGGGGCCGGTCACGCTGGTCAATCTCCGCGCCGGCTTCTCAGGGCGGGATGGCGGCTGGCAGGTCACCGGTTACGTCAGCAACCTGTTCGATGAAGCCCACCTGATCGACGCGGGCAACACCGGCGGCTCGTTCGGCATTCCCACCTTCATCCGGGGCAACCCCCGGCTCGGCGGCGTGGAGTTCGCGATTCGCTTCTGATCCGGCCCGCCGCCTGCACTTCGTCGATCCATCAATGGCATTCGTCGAAGCAGGTGGCGACCGCCGAACATCGGCCGCCGCCCATCGAGCCGGAAACGACAGTGCGGGCGGCCTCCGCCACAAGGGACACATGGTGCTGCCGGGGCCGGACAACCCCTCTCGACCGGATCCCGGCAGCATCCCCCAACAGGAGACCCCCGATGTTCGCCCAAACCAAGTCCCGCACCATCATGCCCCTCGCCCTTCTGGCCGCCGTCGCCATGACCTGCCTGCAAGGCGCCGCCTTCGCCGGCGAGGTGCCCCAGGAATTCAACGGCAAGACGGTGAAGATCTCCGTCGCCGGCCTCAACCTCGCCAGCCCCGACGCCCAGGCCCAGCTCGACGCCCGCATCCAGCGCGCGGTCCGCAACGTCTGCGCGCCCGCCGACTATCGCGACCTGCGCGCCATGGCCGACAGGCCTGCCTGCGAAAAGGCCGCCTACTCCTCCGCATCCGCCCGGCGCGACGTGCTGGTCGCCCGCGCCCAGAGCGAACAGCTCGCCGCCGGCACCGTCCAGCGCGACAAGACCGCCGACTGATTTCAAGCACCGAGACCCGATCAGTCCCAACTGGCCCGCCCTCCGCAAGGGGGCGGGCCGCTTCCTGTTGCGGCAGGCCGCCGCTCAGCCCCTGGTCACGCTCGCCCGCACGCTCGCCAGATAGGTCCGCCCGATCCGCAGCTGCTCGCCGCCGGAAAGTTCCGCCGTCCAGTTGCCCTGCCCGTCGTGCGTCAGCCGGGCGATCCGGTCGCGCCGCACGATGGTGGAGCGGTGCAGCCGGATGAACTCGGCCGGATCCAGCCGCGCCTCCAGCGCCCCGATCGTCTCGTGGATCAGCCAGCTCCGGGCCCCGGCGTGGAGCCGCATGTAATCCCGCTCGGCCTCGATCCGCTCGATGTCGGCCACGGCCACCCGCGCCAGCTCGCCCCGGTTCGGCACCCAGAATTCCTGGGCATAGCGCGACGGGGCCGCAACCGGCGCGCCGGCCGGCGCATCGGCGGCCAGCCGCAACCGGTCGGATACCCGCGCCACCGCCTTTTCCAGCCGCTCCGGCGCCACGGGCTTCAGCAGATAATCCACCGCCGCCGCGTCGAACGCGGCAACCGCGAACTGGTCGAACGCGGTCACGAACACGATCGCCGGGGCGTTGGCACGGCCTTCCAGCACATTGGCGACATCCAGCCCCGTCATGCCCGGCATGGCGATGTCCAGGAACACAAGGTCGGGCTCCAGCGCCTCGATCATCCGCAGCGCGGCTTCCCCGTCCGATGCAGTGCCCACCAGCTGCACGTCCGCCACCCGGGCGCACAGGATCTGCAGCCGCTCCACGGCCAGCGGCTCGTCATCGACGATCAGGGTCTTCAGTTGCGCCATGCGGCAGAGACTTGCCCCGGCCGGGGCGGTTCCGCAAGCCGGTCAGGCGCGGATCAGCGGCAGGGTCAGGCGCACCAGCCAGCCCCCGGCAGACGGGCGGCCAGATACGCAGTCGGCCGCGCCGCCATAGGCGGCCTTCAGCCGCGCCTCCACATTGGCAAGCCCGACGCCGCACCCGGCCTCGGCCGCCGTGGGCGACGCTTCGCCGTCGTCCCGCACCCACAGTTCCAGCTTGTCGCCAACCTGGTCGGCCGCGATCGTCACCGTCACCGGCCGCTGGCTGCGCGAGACGCCATATTTGATCGCATTCTCGACAAGCGGCTGCAGGATCAGCGCCGGCACCAGCGCATCTTCCAGCCCGCGCGGCACCGCCACCTTCACGATCAGCCGCTCGGGGAAGCGCACCTTCTCGATATCCAGATAGAGAAGCTGCAACCGCACCTCTTCCGACAGCGGCACATTCTCGCTCGCCTCCCGCGTCAACGAGGCGCGGAAGAAGGTGGAGAGGTTCAGGATCATCTGCTCCGCCTCCTCGCCGCGGGCGCGCATCACCAGCGAGCTCAGCGAGTTCAGCGTGTTGAACAGGAAGTGCGGGTTCACCTGATAGCGCAGCGCCCGAAGCTCGGCGGCCTGCGCCGCCTGCCGCAGTTCGGCCGCCTCGCGCTCCACCCGCCGCACCTTGGCGGCATAGGACAGCGCCACCCACATCACCGCCCACGAGGCGATGAAGAAATACCATTCAAGCGCCGACGAGGTGATCATCGACAGCGGCTCGCTGGTATAGGACGCCTTGTCGCCCTTGTACTCCATCTCCATCGCCAGATGCTCGGCAATGGGGAAGCCATAGAAGGCGATGTAGTTCACGGTCGCATAGGCAAAGGCCAGCGGCACCGAGGCGGCGAACGCGATGGTGAGCAGCCGGCCGGTGCGGGCCACCTCGAACCGCTTCAGCAGCAGATAGAGAAGACCTGTCAGCCCCATGGCGACAAGCGTCACCACGGCCCGGCGCAGCAGCATCTCGTCCTGGGCCGGCATGTCCGTCACCGCCGCCCGCGCCGTCGCCAGCACGAAATAGACGAGCCAGAAGCCGACGATCGACAGGATCGCCATGCGGCCGGTGGGTTCGGCGCCCGCGCGGCCGCCCGCGCCATCGTCGTCGGCGGACTGCTCCTGCGGCAAGGGCCTGAAGGGCTGGTTCATGCTTGCAACCCTACTGAAACATGGCGCCGGGCGCGACGCCCTTTGTCGATCATGTTCGGCCGTTCGTCGAACCGGTTCATTTGTTGTTAACCTTCCGATCGCCCTTTCCGGGCCGTCGCGAAGCCGCTAGCGGAACGCGATGCGCCCCCGCCCACAGGCCCCCCGATGACGATCGAAGCCGACATCATCCTGATCCAGCGCCTCGCCTCCGCGGCGGATCGGGCGGTCGCGCCGCATTTCCGGGCCCAGACAGCGGTGGAGCAGAAGGCGGACCTGTCGCCCGTCACCATCGCGGACCGGGCAGCGGAATCCGCGATCCGCGCCATTCTCGCCTCCGACAGGCCGACCGACGGCGTCTATGGCGAGGAATATGGCATCAGCCGGGGGCAATCCGGGCGGATGTGGGTGATCGACCCGATCGACGGCACCAGGGGCTTCGTCGCCGGCCGGCCGCTCTATGGCACGCTGGTCGCGCTGGTCGAGGATGGCCGCCCGGTGCTGGGCATCATTTCCGCCGGGGCGGCGGGGGATCGCTGGCTGGGCTGCACCGTGGGCCAGCCCCGCGCCGTGCTGAACGGCCGGCCGATCCGCACCCGCCCCTGCGCCGGGCTGGCCCAGGCCCGCGCCGGCTCCACCCATCCGCTCGCCTTTTCCGCCGCCGGCCATGCCGCCTTCCAGCGCGTCGGCCGGTCCGTCGCCGACATGCTGTTCGGCGGCGACTGCCACAACTATGGCCTCCTCGCCGCCGGCCAGCTGGATCTGGTGATGGAAGAGAATCTGAAGCCCTATGACTGGGCGGCGCTGGTGCCGGTGATCGAGGGGGCGGGCGGCATCATCACCGACTGGCGCGGCCAGCCGCTGACGCTCGCCAGCGAGGGCCGGGTTCTGGCGGCCGGCGATGTTCGGGTTCACGAACAGGCGCTTGAGCGGATTTAGCCGTCTGCACAGATAGCTTTGCGCCAGGCGCAACTGCCTCTATCCTCCGCGGAAAAGGGAAAGAGGGACCCACAGGATGACCATCGCCGCAGACGCCATCGCCCGCGACACCGCCGCCATGCAGGCCCTGCTTGAAAAGCAGCGCGCCGCCTTCACCGCCGAGCTGCCCGTCAGCGCCGCCATCCGCAAGGACCGGCTGCAACGCGCGCTGAAGCTGATGCTGGAACATCGGGAGGCGTTCAAGAAGGCGCTGTCGGACGATTTCGGCCACCGCCCGGCCGAGATGACCGACATCACCGACATCATGGGTTCGGTGAAGCCGCTGAAGCATGCGCTGAAGCATGTGGATGAATGGATGAAGCCGGAAAAGCGCAAGCTGGACTTCCCGCTGGGCCTGCTGGGGGCGAAGGCGATGGTGGAATGGCAACCCAAGGGCGTTGTCGGGATCATCGCGCCGTGGAACTTCCCCATCAACCTCACCTTCGCGCCGCTCGCCAACATCCTGGCGGCGGGGAACCGGGCGATGATCAAGCCCAGCGAGTTCACGCCGGCCACCTCCGAGCTGATGGCCCGGGCCTTCGCGCAATATTTCGACGAGGCCGAAGTGGCGGTCGTGACCGGCGGGCCAGAGGTGGGCAAGGCCTTTTCCGAACTGGCCTTCGATCATCTGATCTTCACCGGCGCTACCTCGATCGCCCGCCATGTGATGGCGGCGGCGGCGAAGAACCTCGTGCCGCTGACGCTGGAGCTGGGCGGAAAATCCCCCACCATCCTCAGCCGTTCGGCCGACATCGCCTCCGCGACGGAACGGGTGGCGATGGGCAAGATGATGAACGCGGGTCAGATCTGCCTGGCGCCGGATTACATGCTGGTGCCGCAGGAAAAGGAAGCCGAAGTGGTCGAGGGGCTGAAGGCCGCGACCACGCGCATGTATCCCTCGCTGCTGGCGAACGACGATTACACCAGCGTCATCTCGAAGCGGCACCGCGACAGGCTGGAGGCGCATATCGCCGACGCCCGGGCGAAGGGCGCGGAGATCGTGGAGGTGAACCCGGCGAACGAAGATTTCTCGAAGCAGAACACCAACAAGATGCCGCTGACGATCATCCGCAACCCCACCGACGACATGACGGTGATGCAGGAGGAAATCTTCGGCCCGGTCCTGCCGGTGAAGTCCTACAAGACGGTCGAGGAAGCCATCGGCTACATCAACGCCAAGGAGCGGCCGCTGGGCCTCTACTGGTTCGGTACCGACACCGGAGAGGAACGGCAGGTGCTCGACAAGACCGTGTCCGGCGGCGTGACCGTGAACGACGTGATCTTCCATGTGGCGCAGGAAGAACTGCCCTTCGGCGGCATCGGCCCGGCCGGCATGGGCAATTATCACGGCCACGACGGCTTCAAGACGTTCAGCCATGCCAAGAGCATCTACCGCCAGCCAAAGATGGATCTCGCCGGGCTGGCCGGGTTCAAACCGCCCTACGGGGAAAAGACTCGGAAAGCCTTGGCGCGGGAACTGAAGGCGTAGCGGTCAGCGCGTTTCGCGCCCCCTAGACCAGCTCGTCCGGCACGAACCACGCGGGCCGGCCGAACCGGCGGACGCGGGCATAGCGGTAGGGGAGGATGAACCCCTGCCGCTCCTCGGGCGCCTTCAGCACATTGCCGTCCGCCATTTCGCGCCACAGCGGCAGGCCCTTGCCGGGCGGCGGCAGGTCACCCGGCGCAATGTCCAGCAGCTGCCCCCACAGCCGCCGGCGACAGGCGGCGATGCCGTCCGCATCCTCCCACAGCAGGCCGAATTCGCTGTCCCAGCCAAAGCTGCGGCCGTTGATGTTGGCGGATGAGACAAGCGCGCGTTCGTCGTCGGCGATCAGCAGCTTGGAGTGGACATAGATCATCCCCGCGCCGAAGGCCGCGCCCCGGTCCGCGACCAGCTCCCTTTCCTCGTCTGTCAGCGGCGATTTCCGGCCCAGCGCGAACAGGCCGACCCGGTCGCCAAGGCTGCGGCGGAGCTTGCCCAACGCACGGGCCTGCAGCCATTCGCCGTGCCGGTGGGCGGGGTTGTCGCCATGGCCTTCGAAGGCAACCTCGTCGGGCGCCTGCGGCATCAGGATGATCACCTCCAGGCCGGGGTTGCGACCGGCGGCTTCCGCGATCCAGCCGGCCGCCCGGCGGGAGCGGAAGAACTGCGCTTCCACATACAGCGTGCGCCGGGCAGAGAAGATCATCTGGCGGTGCGCCTGCATCAGCTCCCGGATGTGGCGCGCCGGCCCCACCGCGAACAGCCGCCGGGACCGGCGCGATTGGGTCCGCAACATCTGCCCCCGCGCAGCGCCGCCGGGCGCGGCGGGCGGCGGTGCGA
>NZ_JAYRCW010000047.1:0-12280 GCF_041909755.1 Sandaracinobacter sp. | reverse complement strand
CCACGCCCGACAGCCAGAAGCGCGTGATTTCGCGAAATCGCGGCAGCTCGAAATTCCACAGCCGCCGGAAATGCTCGGCCGCGTCGCCCGCCGCCGGGCCTTCCAGCTTCACGCTGACATCATGCCAGCTTTCCGGCGCGGGCTGGTCATAGCGGCGGGTTTCCCAGCGCCGCTCATCCACATCCAGCCCGCCCACGATCGCCACCCGTCCATCGATCACGGCGAACTTGTGGTGGTGGGTGGCGGGCCACATGCGCGGCGCGGGGCCGCGCCGGAAGCTGGGCGTGCCGCCATCCGTCTTCACATAGCGCCACAGGCCCGGCCGCACCGCCAGAAGCGCCTCGATATCGCCGCCCGTCTCCGCAAACTCCCGCACCAGCCGCCGCAGCATCAGCCCCATCGGCAGGCGCAGCAGCTGGCGCATGCCCCAGCCCAGCTCGCCGGGATGCTGGCTCACGATGATCTCGAACCGCTCGCGGTCCGCCTCGTCCAGGTCGGCCAGCACGTCCCGCAGCGCACGGAAGCTGGACCAGCTGGTGGCGTGCAGCTGGTGCGCCACCGTCGGCTCGAAATCCGTCAGCAGCACGCGCACCGTCACTCCAGCCGCCACCCGCGCCTTCAGCAGCGCGGCCCAGTCGGCAAGCCCGGCCGCCTTCGCCTCGGCCGAGCGGGTCGCCGTCTGCGGATCGAACACGCGAAAGGCAAGGAAGGCCGCTTCGCGCGCGCCCATCACCAGCCGCTCAAGCTCGGGGTACATCTCCGCCGCCAGCAGCAGCGGCGTCACCTTCAGCCCGTCGCGCACCGGAAAGGGGCGATCCTGCGGCGGTGAATCGCGGCGCGGGCCGCGCGCGGGGGGCAGGAAGATGTCCGCCATGCGCCGCGCCCCTGCCCGCCGCCGTCAGGCTGCGGCCACCCGCAGCCGCATCCCGATCGCGGCGCCCTGCCCTTTGGCCCACTCCGGTCCGTCCTCCAGCGCCATGTCCGCGCGCCAGCCCTCGCCGCCCAGCACCGGGCGTCCATCGATATTCCCGGCAACCGTCTCGATCAGGCGGACAGCGGCGAGCTGGCTTTCCGCCTCGCCCGTCAGGATCAGCTGGAACACCCACGACATCGTCGCCGTCTGGTCGGCCACGTGCCGGCCCGTCATCTTGGAAACATCGGGCACGGGATACATGGAATGGATGCGCATGCGCAGGCCCGGCCCCGGCCCCATGTCGCCCGTCCCCAGCTCCACGGGCGATTGCAGCGCCTCCGCCAGCCGGTCCTTCAGGTGCGACAGGGCCTCTGCTGCGATCATGCGACCTCCTTCTTCAGTTCGTTCTTCAGGATCTTGCCGTTGGCGTTGCGCGGCAAGGGCTGGTGCCGGACGAAGATTTCCACGGGCACCTTGAAGCGCGCAAGCCTTTCCGCGACGAACGCCTGCAATTCCGCCTCGCCCACCGTCATGTGCGGCTTGGTGGACACGAAGGCGACAGGTTCCTCGCCCAGCACATGGTGTGGCTTGCCGACAAGGGCTGCGTCCATCACGGCGGGATGCTCGCACAGCACGCCCTCCACCTCCACGCAATAGATGTTCTCCCCGCCCCGGATCAGCATGTCCTTGGCGCGATCGACGATGGTGATGAAGCCCTCCTCGTCGATCCGGGCAAGGTCGCCCGTCCTCACCCAGCCGTCGGGGAAGGTTTCGGCGGTGGCCTCCGCCTTGTTCCAATAGCCCTTCACGACGTTGGGGCCAAAGCCATACAGCTCGCCCACCTCGCCCGGCCCCAGTACCTCCCCGCCGGGGCCGCGCACCTCGGCGTCGCACACGGCGACAGGCGGTCCGCAGCTGTCGGGCCGGTTCAGATAATCCTCCGCCATATGGTGGCTGAAGGTGGCGCTGGTTTCCGTCATCCCCCAGCCGTTGCCGGGCGAAGAGCCCGCCGCGCCGATCTGGCGCACCAGTTCAGGCGCAGAGGGCGCGCCGCCATAGGAGATCGTCTCCAGGCTGGAGATGTCATACCGGTCGCGATCGGGGTGGGTCAGGATCTGCCAGGCGATAGTCGGCACCCCGCCGGCAGAGGTGATCCGCTCCGCCTCGATCAGGCGCAGCGCGTCGCCCGCGTCGAACTTGCGCTGCATCACCAGCTTCGTGCCGGACACCAGGCTGGGGTTCAGCACGGCGTGACACCCCGTGGCATGGAAGAAGGGCACCGACAGCAGCGTCGCCTTCTGGGGCGCGGCCGGGTCCGGCTGAGGCGGCGCCTCCCCCCGGCGCAGGAAGCTGCGGGCGAAGGAAAATCCGCTCGACAGGATGTTGGAGCAGATGTTGCGGTGCGTGCCCAGCGCGCCCTTGGGCCGCCCGGTGGTGCCGCTGGTATAGAAGATGGTGGCGTCATCGTCTGGCTCCAGGAAGGGCAGGGGCGTCGGCGCGTCGGGCAGCGCGTGCCAGCCGTCTGGCGGGCCGATCACCGCCTCCAGCGATCCGTCGCCGCCGCGCGCCACCAGAACATGGGCAAGGCCGGGCAGCGCGCCTCGGTGCGGCGCGATCCGTTCCCACCGCTCGCCGTCGGTCACCAGCAGCTTCGCCCCGGAATCAGAGAGGCCATATTCCAGCTCCGCCCCCGTCCACCAGGCGTTCAGCGGGGTGACGATGGCGCCCAGAAGCTGCCCCGTATAAAAGGCGACGGGCCATTCCGGCACGTTGCGCATGGCGATCGCCACCCGGTCCCCCCGGGTCACGCCCAACGCCTGCATATGGGCCGCAAGCCGGATGGTGGCGCGGGCAAACGCCTCGAAGCTGACACGCTCGCCTTCATGCACCAGGAAGATGCGGTCGCCATGCGCCCGGCCCAGCGCAAAACAGTGCTGCAGCGTGGGCGGCGCGTTCTTCCAGGTGCGGGTTGGCCGCCCCCGGATCGCCACCGTCTCCATCTCGAACGGCGCGCCGGGCGCCGTCAGCAGCGCGCTCGCCTGGGCAATCGTCATCGCCGGCCAGTTGTTCGTCATCATCCGTCCTCCCGCAGCCTCAGAAGCAGGCGGCGCGCCCCCTCGCAATCCCCTGATTTGACGGCTAGGGATCACCCCATGGCGAAGCCTCCGCATCTCACCCTCATTGATGGCTCCGGCTTCATCTTCCGCGCCTATCACCGGCTGCCGCCGCTGACGGATCCGGAAGGCACGCCGGTGGGGGCCGTGTTCGGCTTCACCTCGATGCTGTGGAACCTGATCGAGGCGGCGCGGAAATCGCCCGAGGATGACTATCTCGCCGTCATCCTGGATGCCGGGAAAAAGAGTTTCCGCAACGATCTCTACCCGGCCTACAAGGCCAACCGGCCCGATCCGCCGGAAGATCTGGTGCCACAGTTCCCGCTGATCCGCGATGCGGTGGTGGCGCTGGGCGTTCCCTGCATCGAAAAACCGATGTTCGAGGCGGACGACCTGATCGCCTCCTACGCCGAAGCCGCGATGGCGGCGGGCATGACAGTGACGATCGTGAGTTCCGACAAGGATCTGATGCAGCTGATCCGGCCCGGGCTGACCCTGCTGGATACCATGCAGAACAAGCGCTTCTCCGATCCCGAAGTGCTGGAAAAATGGGGCGTGCCACCGTCGAAGCTGGCCGATGTGCTGGCGCTGATGGGCGACAGCGTGGACAATGTGCCGGGGGTGCCGGGCGTCGGGCCCAAGACGGCGGCCGAGCTGGTGAACCTCTATGGCGATGTCGAAGGCGTGCTGGCCGCCATTCCCGAAATCAAGCGGCCGAAACTGCGCGAGAATCTGGAACTCCACGCAGAGGCGGCGCGGCTCAGCCGGGTGCTGGTGGAGCTGAAGCGCGACCTGCCGCTGGAGCCGGCGCTCGACGCGCTTAAGCTCGACCATCACGAAAATCCCGAGCTGCTGGCCGCCTTCCTGGCGAAGCACGGTTTCCGCACGCTGCTGGCGAAGCTGGGCGAACTGGGGCGGGCGGCGGCCACCACCATCGCGAAGCCCAGGGCAGACGAGGCCGACGCGCCCGAAGACCTGCCGATCGACCTCGATTCCTACGAAACCGTGACCAGCACGGACCGGCTGGACTGGTGGCTGGCCGAGGCGCGCCGGCTGGGCCGGGTGGCGTTCGACACGGAAACCACCAGCCTCGACGCCGTCGCCGCCGGGCTCGTCGGCTTCTCGCTGGGGCTTGAGGGCGGCAAGGCCTGCTATGTGCCGCTGGCCCATGTCTCCGGAGAGGGACTTCTGGCCGAACCCGTCCACCAGCTGTCCGCCGCGCAGGCGCTGCCGTTGCTGAAGCCGCTGCTCGAAGATCCGGGCGTGCTGAAGATCGGGCAGAATCTGAAATACGACATGCTGGTGCTGGCGCGGCACGGCATCACCATCGCGCCGTTCGACGACACCATGCTGCTCTCCTACGCGCTGGCCGCCGGGCTGCACGGCCACGGCATGGACGAGCTTTCGGAAAAGCTGCTGGGCCACACGCCCATCGCCTTCAAGGAGGTCGCCGGCACCGGCAAGGCGCAGACCAGCTTCGCCGCCGTGCCGCTCGACAAGGCCACCCGCTATGCCGCCGAAGACGCCGACGTCACCTTCCGCCTTTGGCAGAAGCTGAAACCCAGGCTGTGGCGGGAACAGGTGACGCGCACCTATGAATGGCAGGACCGGCCGCTGGTGCCGGTGCTGGCGCGGATGGAACGCCATGGCGTGAAGGTGGACCGGGTGGAACTGGCCCGCATGTCGGCCGAGTTCGCGGGCGAGATGGCCCGGCTGGAGGGCGAGGTGCACGCCATCGCCGGGCAGCCTTTCGCGCTGGGCAGCCCCAAACAGCTGGGCGAAATCCTGTTCGACAAGCTGGGCCTGCCCGGCGGCAAGAAGGGCAAGACGGGGCAATATTCCACCGACGTGACCGAGCTGGAGCGGCTCGCCGCGCTCGACCTGCCCGGCACCGAACTGGCGCGCAAGCTGCTGGACTGGCGGCAGGTGAGCAAGCTCCGCTCCACCTATACCGAGGCGCTGCAGCAGCAGATCAACCCGGAAACGGGGCGCGTCCACACCAGCTTCTCGATGGCGGTGGCCGCAACGGGCCGGCTCGCCTCCACCGACCCCAACCTGCAGAACATCCCCATCCGCACCGAAATGGGCCGCCGCATCCGCGACGCCTTCGTGGCGGAACCGGGCCATGTGATCCTGTCGGCCGACTACAACCAGATCGAGCTGAGGCTGATGGCCCACATCGCCGACGTGCCCGAACTGAAGGAGGCCTATGCCAGCGGTCAGGACATCCACGCCCTGACGGCGCGGCAGGTGTTCGGCCTGGCAGCCGACGCCCCGGTTGACCGCGACCTGCGCGGCCGGGCCAAGACGATCAACTTCTCCATCATCTACGGCATCTCCGCCTTCGGTCTCGCCCAGCGGCTGGGCATCAGCCGCCCGGAAGCCGCGGACTTCATCGAACGCTATCTCGATCGCTACCACGGCATCCGGCGCTACATGGCGGAAACGGTCGCAAAGGTGCGCGAGGACGCCTTCGTCACCACGCTCTACGGCCGCCGGATCCATGTGCCGGGCATCCGCTCCAAGGTGCAGTCCGAACGCGCGGGCGCCGAGCGCGCCGCGATCAACGCCCCCGTCCAGGGAACCGCGGCAGACATCATCAAGCGCGCCATGATCCGCATGGAAGCCGCCCTCCGGGACGCCGGCTTGACGGGCACGCGCATGCTGCTTCAGGTGCACGACGAACTGGTGTTCGAAGTCCCCGAATCAGAAGTCGAAGCCGCATCCGGGATCATCCGCACCGTCATGGAATCCGCCGCCGGGCCGGCCCTCGAACTCAGCGTGCCGCTGGGTGTCGAGGTGGGCACCGGGGCAAACTGGGGAGCAGCCCATTGAAGCACGCACTCGCCGCCCTGGCAGCAATCGGCCTCGCCGGATGCGCCTCCACGGCCACCTCGCAGCCGGCGGAACCCGCCCCGCCGGCCCCGCCAGCCCCGGTGCAGCCGGCGCCGCCGCCGGCGCCGCCCGCGCCCCCCGCCCCGCCTCCCGGGCCCGCCGATCAGGCCCCGGTGCTGCCGCTCAACAACGCCGCCAGCTACATCTGCGACGATGGCCACCTCGTCACGACCGACAGGGACCAGGCCGCCGGCATCCTGCGGGTGATCCGCGCGGGCGAAACCTATGTGCTGCAGGAACAGGTCGGCTACACGCCGCCGCGCTTCGTGCGGAACTCCACCCGGGTGGACCTCACCGAGGAAAAGGCCAGCATCACGCTGGGCGTCACCAACAGGTCGCCCGTCGTCGCCAGCTGCGCCCGCGTTCCGGCCGCGCCGGTCGCCGGCACCGTCTGGGGCACGCTGACAAAGCTTGACCGCATGGCCCTGCCCGAAGGCACGCGCGCCAGGGTGACGCTGGTCGACGCCGCCCGCGCCGACGCGCCCTCCATCGAACTGGGCTCCACGCAGATCACCACCGGCGGCAACCAGGTGCCGCTCCACTTCCTGATCCGCTATGATCCGGCCCGCGTGGCGCCGCCTGCCAGCCCCCGGCTGCAGGCGCGGATCGAAACCGCCACCGGCGAACTCATGTACATCACCGATACGGCGAACATGATCCCCACGGACGGCCCCGCCCCCTCGCCGATCGAGCTGTTGCTGGTCCGCACCGGCGGGAAATGACGGGGCTTCACGGCTGGCTGGTGGTCGACAAGCCCGTCGGCCCCAGCAGCGCGGCCGTCGTCGGCAAGCTGAAATGGGCGCTCAGGCAGGGCGGCCATGGCAAGGTGAAGATCGGCCATGGCGGCACGCTGGATCCGCTGGCGTCGGGCGTGCTGCCGATCGCGCTGGGCGAGGCGACGAAGCTGTCCGGCTATCTGCTGAACGGGCCCAAGGCCTATCGCTTCACCATTTCGTTCGGCACCGCGACCAGCACCGACGATGCGGAAGGCGAGGTGGTGGCGCAAAGCCCCGTCCGCCCCACGGCAGAAGCGATCCGCGCCATCCTCCCGCGCTTCACCGGCCCCATCCGCCAGCGCCCGCCCGCCTATTCGGCACTGAAGGTGGATGGCGAACGCGCCTATGCGCGGGCCCGCGCCGGCGAATCGGTGGAACTGGCCGCGCGCGATCTGGTCATCCACGCCCTGTCGCTGGAGGAGAGCGGACCCGACAGCGCCGCCCTGCATGTCCATTGCTCCAAGGGCACCTATGTCCGCAGCCTCGCGCGGGATATCGCGGAAGCCCTTGGCACGGTGGGCCATGTCAGCCTGTTGCGCCGCACCGCCGCCGGGCCGTTCACGCTGGATCAGGCGCTCAGCCTAGACAAATGCGTCGAACTCGTGCATGGCCCCGCGCCTGAACAGGCCCTTTTGCCGCTGACTGCCGGACTGGACGACATCCCGGCCCTGGCAGTCGACCCCCACGAAGCCGCCGCCCTGAAGCAGGGCAAACGCCTGATGGGGCCCCGCGTGAAGCCCGGCCAATATCTCGCCACCGACGGGCCTGTTCCGGTGGCGCTGGTCGCGGTTTCCGAACATGACGTTCGCGTCGTGCGGGGATTCAACCTGACGTAGGAGATCCACGATGTCGATCACTGTCGACCGCAAGGCTGCGGTCATCGCCGACAACGCCCGCGCGAGCGGGGATACGGGCAGCCCGGAAGTCCAGGTCGCCATCCTCACCGAGCGGATCCAGAATCTGACCGAGCACTTCAAGACCCACGCGAAGGACAACCACTCGCGCCGTGGCCTGCTGATGCTCGTGAACAAGCGCCGCTCGCTTCTCGATTATCTGAAGCGCAAGGACGAAGCCCGCTATCAGGCGCTGATCGCCAAGCTGGGCCTCCGCAAGTAATCCGAAGGGGCGCCCACCGGGCGCCCTTTCCCTATCATCGGCCCGGCGATCATCCGGGATCACCGCGCGTCAAGCGCCGCCGTCCCGACAGGGCGGCAACCGGGGCATCTTCGCCCCACGTCCGAAACGCCTCTGGCACATGGGCTCAGAGGCATGGAGAGTGCATCTGATGTTCAATATTGCCAAGCAAAGCATCGAATGGGGCGGCCGCACGCTGACCCTCGAAACGGGCAAGGTCGCCCGCCAGGCCGACGGTGCCGTCATGGCCACCTACGGCGAAACCGTGGTGCTGTGCGCCGTCACGGCCGCCAAGTCGGTGAAGGAAGGTCAGGACTTCTTCCCGCTGACCGTCCACTACCAGGAAAAATTCTCGGCTGCCGGCCGCATCCCCGGCGGCTTCTTCAAGCGCGAGCGCGGCGCGACCGAGCATGAAACGCTCACCAGCCGCCTGATCGACCGCCCCGTGCGCCCGCTGTTCCCGGAAGGCTTCTACAACGAAGTCAACGTGATCGCGCAGGTCCTCAGCTATGATGGCGAAAACGAAGCCGACATCGTCGCGATGATCGCCGCGTCCGCCGCCCTCACCCTGTCCGGCGTGCCCTTCATGGGCCCGATCGGCGGCGCCCGCGTCGGCTTCAAGGACGGCGAATATCAGCTGAACCCCTCCAAGGAACAGCTGAAGGAAGGCCGCCTCGATCTCGTCGTTGCCGGCACGCACGATGCCGTGATGATGGTGGAATCCGAAGCGCAGGAACTGTCGGAAGACGAAATGCTGGGCGCCGTGATGTTCGCCCACAAATCGATCCAGCCGGTGATCAAGGCCATCATCGGCCTCGCCGAAAAGGCCGCCAAGGAACCGTGGGAGCTGAAGCTCGCCGACGATTCCGAAATGCTCGCCACCATCCGCAAGGCCGTCGGCAAGGACATCACCGCCGCCTACAAGCTGACGAAGAAGTCCGAGCGTCAGCAGGCCCTGGCCGACGCCAAGGCGAAGGCAAAGCCGCTCTATGCGGATGCGGACAGCGCCACCCAGCAGAAGGCCGGCAAGCTCTTCAAGAAGCTGGAAGGCGAAATCGTCCGTGGCGCCATCCTGAAGGACGGCAGCCGCATCGACGGCCGCGACACCAAGACCATCCGCCCGATCGTGTCGGAAGTGGGCTTCCTGCCGCGCACCCATGGCTCCGCCCTGTTCACGCGCGGCGAAACCCAGGCGATCGTCTCCACCACGCTCGGCACCGCCGATTCGGAGCAGATGATCGATGGCCTCGACGGGCTGAAGTATGAGCGCTTCATGCTGCACTACAACTTCCCGCCCTATTCGGTCGGCGAAGTGGGCCGCTTCGGCGCGCCCGGCCGCCGCGAAGTGGGCCATGGCAAGCTTGCCTGGCGCGCCATCCACCCGATGCTGCCGTCGAAGGAAGAGTTCCCCTACACGATCCGCCTCCTGTCCGACATCACCGAGTCGAACGGCTCGTCCTCGATGGCGACGGTGTGCGGCGGCTCGCTGGCGCTGATGGACGCGGGCGTTCCGCTGAAGCGCCCGGTGGCCGGCATCGCCATGGGCCTCATCCTCGAAGGCAAGGACTTCGCCGTCCTGTCCGACATCCTGGGCGATGAAGATCATCTGGGCGACATGGACTTCAAGGTGGCCGGCACGTCCGAAGGCATCACCAGCCTTCAGATGGACATCAAGATCGCCGGCATCACCGAAGAGATCATGAAGGTCGCCCTTGCACAGGCGAAGGACGGCCGCGCCCACATCCTGGGTGAAATGGCCAAGGCCATCACCGAAACCCGCACCGAAATGTCGGCCCACGCCCCGCGCATCGAAACGATGAGCGTGCCGAAGGACAAGATCCGCGACATCATCGGCACCGGCGGCAAGGTGATCCGCGAGATCGTGGCGACGACCGGCGCCAAGGTGGACATCGAGGACGACGGCACGGTGAAGATCGCGTCGTCCGATCTCGACAAGATCGAAGCCGCCCGCCAGTGGATCATCGGCATCATCGCCGAGCCGGAAATCGGCAAGATCTACACCGGCAAGGTCGTCGGCATGCCGGAATTCGGCGCCTTCGTGAACTTCCTGGGCGCCAAGGACGGCCTCGTCCACATCTCGGAAATCAAGAATGAGCGGGTGCAGAAGGTGTCCGACGTCCTCACCGAAGGCCAGCAGGTCAAGGTGAAGGTGATCGGCGTCGATGATCGCGGCAAGGTGAAGCTGTCGATGCGCCTCGTCGATCAGGAAACCGGCGAAGAGCTGGCCGACACCCGCCCCCCGCGTGAACCGCGCGAAGGCGGCGAGCGGTCGGATCGCGGCCCCCGCCGCGATGGCGACCGCGGCCCGCGCCGTGACCGCGACCGCGGCCCGCGCAATGGCGAACGGCGCGAACGGTCCGAACCGGAAGGCGACGGCTCGCTGCCGGCCTTCCTGACCGGAAACGACGACTGACATGGAAAGGGGGCCGAAAGGCCCCCTTTCTTCATCCGGCCGCCTCCGTCATCAGGCCCTGTTGTCGGGCGGCGTGTGCAGCCCCTGCATCGTCTCGCCCAGCATTTCGGCGCGCGCCCGGCCCGCCGCCTGCATCAGCGGCCGGGGCAGCCCGAAATAAGCGCTGGGGCTCATCCCCATATGCGCCTTGAACTCCCGCACGAAATGCGACTGGTCCGTATAGTGGCCGTCCAGGCTGTCGGTGAAGGTGCGCCCCGGATTGCGCTGCAGCTTGTCCAGCGTCCGCAGGAAGCGCTGCCGTCGCAGCAGCTTCTTGGGCGCAAAGCCGAACAGCTTCGGGCACAGCCGCTCCAGCGTCCGCTCCGACACGCAGACCTCGTCCGCGAAGGCCGGCACGGTGGAGACATTGCCCGTCACCAGCGCACGCTGAAGCCGGTCCACATGCGGATCGCAGGGCTTCGGGACTGACAGCCGCGCCTCCAGCCACCGCTCCAGCAGCGCAACGCGCTGCTCGTCGTCCGTCGCCTGCCGCAACTCCGCCAGCAGCCCGCCGGTTTCCGGAAACAGCGTGGCCAGCGGAACCGCCCGGTTGGCGAAGCGGTTCGCAGGCTCCCCCACCAGCTGCGCCCACCCCAGAGGCGTCAGCCCCAGGCCGATCACGATGGCGCCCGGCGTGCCGATGATCCGCGCCGCCTTCGCCATCGGGCCGAACAGCGTGGCCTCGCCCATCCGCGCCGGCGCTCCCCGCTCCCCCGCGACGCCCCAGGCCCAGCTTCCCCGGATCGCGAAGCGGATGTTGGCCCACTCCGGATGCAGCCAGTCGTCCACGCCATCGCCGGCGCAATCCAGCAGGTAGAAAGAGGTCACATCGGGGGCAAGTGCCGCCCGCGGCACGCAAAAACGGATGGACAGCTGCTCTTCCATGACCCGATCACCACCCTGAGACATCCCCGACCCCATTTCAAGACGACGCTTCGCCCGCTATGCCGGGCCGGTCCCATCCAGGAGCGTCCGCCCATGAAGCTGATCATCGCCAACCGCCGCTATTCATCCTGGTCACTGCGCGGCTGGCTTGCCGCGAAACAGTCGGGCCTGCCCTTCCAGGAAGAAATGGCCGACATCTACGCGCCCGACTGGCAGAGCCGCCGGGCCGAAGGCGTCTTTGCACAGGCCAACGGCAAGGTGCCCATCCTGATTGATGGTGAATCCGTGATCTGGAACGCTCTCGCCATCATAGACTGGCTCGACCGCAAGTCGGGCGGCACCCGCTTCTGGCCCGCCGACGGCCCGGCACGAGCCTTCGCCACCTCCGCCGCCGCCGAAATGCAGGCCGGTTTCCTGGCCCTGCGCCAGAACTGCCCGATGAACTGCATGCGCCACTATCCCGGATGGACCCTCGCCCCCGAAGCCGGGGCAGACGTCGCCCGCGTCGACCAGCTGTGGCAAACCGGCCTTGCAAGCTTCGGCGGCCCCTGGCTGGGCGGAAACCAATGGGGCGGCGCAGACATCCTGTTCGCCCCCGTCGCCAGCCGCCTCACCACCTACGACGTCAAGCTCAGCCCCGCCGCAGACGCCTACCGCAAGCGCGTGATGGCACACCCCCATGTCGCAGACTGGGTGAACGCAGCCGCCTCCGAAACCCGGCTGCAGCCCACCTACGAATATTGAACCCCGGGTCGGGGCGGCAAAGGTTGGACTAAGGGGGCCCTGCCCGCCCGCTGTCGGAGGACGGCAGATGAAGGACAGAGGGGGCTCTGCCCCCTCAAACCCCCGGCAGGGCACCGTGTGCCCTGCACCCACATTTGCTGGGATGGCGGCTGGCCTTGGGGTGATGTCGGGGGTCTTTCTGCCTGCGGCGCTTCTGTTGTTGGTGCGGGGCTGCTGGTGGGTATCTGCGGCGTTGCTTCCCCCTCTCCGGCTCTCCCACCCGGCGGGGGGAGAGAGAAGTGCGCCGCAGGCAATGAAACCATTCCCCGCGCACCGCGCCGACGTTTCGGCACTTCGCCAATTTTGA
>NZ_JAYRCW010000046.1:0-21152 GCF_041909755.1 Sandaracinobacter sp. | reverse complement strand
AGAACCGTCCTGGCGCTGATTCACCCTGTGGTAAACGCTCCGCCCGCAGTTCAGCCGCGCAGCAGGATGGTTCGGAATAGAACTCTCATCCGATCAGCCCGATTCCGGTTCCTGATCACAGGATAGATCCGAGGGCATCTGTCATTTCTTGGCGGCGGCAGGCGCCAACACAGCCGATTTCACTCGGCCCGAAACAACAAAACGGCCCCGCACTCTTGTGCGGAGCCGCATTGTTCCGAACATCGGGCGAGGGCTGAACCCTCGCCCGATAATCATCAGTTGGTCGGCTGACCGAAGATGATTTCGGCGCGCCGGTTCTGCGGCTCGCGCACGCCCAGCGGCGTGTCGACCAGCAGACGGTTGAAACCGAAGCCACGCGTCGTCATCTGCGCATCCGGAATACCCTTGCCGGCCATGTAGGCCTTCACAGCATTCGCCCGACGCTCCGACAGAGCCTGGTTGTAGGCAGCCGGACCCGAGGTATCGGTGTGACCGTCGATCACCACCGAAGACTGACCCGTCTGGACATAGGCTTCCGCAGCACGATCGAGGATCGCAGCAGCTTCCGGCGTGATGTCATACTTATCCCAGTCGAAGAAGACCAGGAACGGACCAGGCACAACCGGCGCCGGCGGAGGCGGCGGAGGCGGCGGAGGCGGCGGAGGCGGAGGCGGAGGCGGAGGCGGAGGCGGCGGAGCGGCCTCAAACAGGTTGAAGCTCACTCCCAGCAGCAGGCTGTGGCTGCGCCAGTTGCCCGACAGATCGTTCCCGACCGCATCCTGCAGATCGACACCGTTCATGTTGAAGAAACGGTACTTCAGCGACAGGTCCACCTTTTCGGAAAGCGCATAGCGAACGCCTGCGAGCGCCTGCCAGGAGAAGCCCGTGTCGCTGTCATCAGCGAAGGCAGCGCCGTACTTTTCCCACTGCCAGATGTGCGCCTTGAAGCGGCTCACGCCGACGCCACCGCCGATGAAGCCACCGAAGGGCGAACCTTCTTCAGCGCCGAAATCGAACATGCCGTTCAGCATGAACGACAGGATCTGGGCATTGCCGTCGGCGCTATCGTAGCGACCACCGCCGGGAACACCGGTCTTGCCGTTGATCACGCGCATCGGGGGCAGACCACCCGCCGCAGTGACGGCATCAAGGTTCGCGTTCTTGTACGCGACTTCGAATTCGGTGCGGAAGGCGCCGAAATCATAGCCAAGCACGCCGCCGACTTCCCAGCCCGGCTCGAACTTGTTGCGAAGACCGCCCGAAACGGCAACGCCGGCCGGCGATTCAACATCCCAGCTCTTCGTCTCGGCGATGAAACCGCCGGCATCGAGCCCAATATACCAGGAGTTATCGCGCGCTTGCGCGGCCCCTGCCAGCACCGTGGTCGCCAGCGCGACCGCTACGGCGAACTTCCCCATGACTATCCCCTTCTACGTAATGACGCACTAAGGCCGGGCCATCTAAACGAGGCCATGGTGCGTTAGCAAGGGGGAGACAGACGAAAACTGTGTTGCGAGAGCCACATGAACCGCGCAATGCCGATGAAGGATCACGTGGGGAGCGCAAAACAGTCAACTCCCCACAAGGCCCGCATCCCTCAGCCTGGCGATCAATCCGCCGATTGCATCCCGCGCTTCCACGTCGATGACGCTTCCGCCTGACGGCGGAGAAACCGCAGGTGCAACCTCGCCCGTCCAGCGGTCCGCTTCCCATCCGGCCACGGATCGGCGCATCGTCCGGCCTTCCATCCGGTCGAACAGCACAGCGCCCTCAGGCAAGTTCAGATACCGCCACCCCCCAGCCGTCCAAGATGCCAATTGCCCGTCCTTGCCGGCCCATTCGCCCTCCGCGTTCGAAGGTATCAGCCAGGTGTGGCCAGCAGCCGGGTCAGCGGGCGGCGCCGCCTGCCAGGCCGCCTCCACCACAGGCGCCAGCAGCGCGTCGAGCGCCAACAGGGCCTCGTTGTGCGTCACATCCTTCTGCCCCTGCCCAGCCACCAGCAACGGCAGGCCAAGTCGCGCCGTTCGTTCCACCATCAATTTCCTCCCGCATCAGAACCGCATCCAGGGAGAGCATCGAACCCAGCCCGGTCCGTCGCCGACGGCCTCGACCTGAAACTCGCCGCCCGCCAGCAAGCCGCCAAACGTCGAAACCTGTTCGGTCGGCGTCAGGAAAAGCCCCTCTGTCGTCAGCCGCCGGTCAACCGCCGCACCACCGTCCTCGCGGCATCGCCAGATATAGCCCTGCCCGGGCTCCCCGCCGCCCTCCGCCCAGCTCCAGGTGCTCCGGCTGCGCCCGATCCAGCTGAATTTCACGGAACCGTCCAAAACCCGCTCGACTGCCAGATGCGCCGGCGCAAGAGGGGCCAAACCGACCCCCTCGATCACATGCACATGCTCGGTGCCCCCCGGCGGATCGCCCCGGCCCTGCGCAAGCAGAAGTATCTCCCCACCGGGCGCATCCCCCGCCACCGGCATCTGCACCAGATCGGGCACCGAGACTTCCGCAACAGCCGTCCCAGCCGGCCAGCCGGCAGCAGCGCCGCGCGTGCCGAATCGGTTCCGCAGCAATCCCGAAAGGCGAACCACCCCGCCGCCGATCCGCTCGACATTCCTCGCCTGCACCAGTTCATTTCCCACCAGCAGCAATCCGCCGCCACCCAGGACCCCCGAATGATCACGGCCCAGCAGCCCGTCTTCGCCATCAAACGTCAGCAGAATCACATTCCGTTCGTCCCAGATCGTATCGGGGCCTGGCGGCAAGGGGGCCCGCAACTCGCCCACACCGGGTCCGACCGGCAAACGACCGACCGGGTGCTGCACGCCGGCATCCAGAACCGACAGCTCGGCACCCCGCCATCCGGCGCCGCCCCCTCCCATGATCGCAACCGTCGCACCCGATGCTCCAAGCGGAACGGGCGGCTCGAATGCCACCAGCCTCGTCGGGCCAGCCGAGATCAGGGGCAAGGAAAGACTCCGGCCAGCTTCGGATTCGCGAACGCCCCCAGTGATCGCCCGCTCGACGCGCTCGGCGCCCAGGTTCACCGCCAGTTCGCGGATCTCCTTTTCGATGATCCGCCAGTCACACCCCGCAAAGGTCAACCGGTCGCCAACCGAAAGATGCAGCCACCGGTGGGGCAGCGCCAGGCTCAGGCGTTCGCGCGCGGCTTCCTCCCGGCCCAGAAACCTGTGGCACAACGAGGCTGCCACGCCCGCCGATGCCGCGATCGGCCAGCTCAATTCGATTGTCCGCCCGCCACCGCTCCGATCCCGGCGCTGAAGCCCGCGCAGATAATCCCTGTCCGGGTCGATATAGCCCAGGCTCAGCCCACCCGGCCGTCTGTCGCGCACGATGCGGCCGCCCACGGAATCCGCATCCGGATCCAGCAGCACGGCATCCGTCGGAACCGCATGAACTGTGCCGTCTCCAACCGCCAACTGCCCGTCCACAAGGCCGATCGTGCCGCCACAAAGGCGCACGGCCCGATCAATGTCGTCCGATGGGGGCATCCCATGCGCGACAAATCCCGTCACGCCCGGCACATAAGGCACCGAACCCGCCCGAAACCCCGCCTCGGCCGCCAGCAGCCCCGCCCAGGCATCGGCATCAGTCTCATCCGCAACCAGTTCGAAGCTCAGGCTGGGAATGCGGTTTCCGAACGGCCCCAGCGGAAACCCTTCCAGCACAACATGGCTCCACCCACGATAGGCGGGTACACCTCCCGCACCTTCCGCAGCCGCAATCAGCGGGTCTGGCTCGCGCACGGGCGTGCTGTGCAAGCGCATCTCGAACCCGAACGCGCATTCGCCTGCGGCAGACCGGATCTCCCGTCCGTCAGCCCAGATCCGTCGCACCTCCAGCACCGGCCCGCGCGACAACGCAATCGCAAAGCTTGCCTCCGCTTCCCGCCGTCCGTCCCCCTTCCGGCCACCTCCCGCCTGCGGCGGCAGCGCCCAGATCAGCTGTCCGGCAGTCCGCATGGTCCCGAACAGCCGCGGCACGATTTCGCCATAGGCGGACTGCTGCCGATACAGATCATCGGCGCCCCCGGCACGCGACATGCGGGCCACGTCCAGGCCTGCCCCCAGCGCCGCCCCGATTCCGGCACCGAACGGGCCGCCCACTGCCTGCCCGACCGTCGACAACAACACCGACGCCATCATGCCTCTCCTTCCGGAAGCCGCCAGGCCGATCGCCAGGTCCCGGCGTCGATCACGGCCCGCTCGACAACCCGCCGAAGGCGCGCGCACGCCTCCACCACACCCAGGTCCGTTCGGATCCCCAGATGAACCTGCCGCGTCCCCGGCGACATGATCAGCAAATCCCCGGCAGCGGACCGGCCGATATCCAGTTCCTGGCACCCGGCCGCCCGCAGCAGATCTCCGGCGCCCTGCAACGTGCGCCCACGCAAAGGCTGCGCCGCCACATCCGGGCGCACGCCGCCAGCCTCCGCCGCCAGCAGCACCAGGCCCAGGCAGTCGAGGCCGCTTGCATCGCGCCCCTGCGGCCGGAACGAAACGCCGATCAGGCCGCGCGCGCGCGCCACGATCTCCCCGGCCCGCGGGTGCGCATCAGGGATCGGCATAGCGGATCAGCGCGTCCACGCCCGGCACATGCGGCTCTCCGTCGAACGCCGCGCAGTTGGCGAACCGGTCCCGGCAGGTGGCGAACCGCTTGTCGCACCCTTCGCGCAGTTCGATCCGGATGCCGGGCTCAAGCTCGGCCGCCAGCCGATCGTCCAGCAACAGCAAGGTCTCGCGGGCCTCCTCGATCCGCATGTCCAGTCCCGCAAGCCTGCCGTCCAGTATCCGAACCCTTCCACCGGAAAATCGGTCCGGCCCTTCCAGCGGCGCATCCAGCCCGATCTCCGCGCCGCCCCCCCACGCCACCGAAGCGCGCGCGACGCGCCCGGCCATGTCCACAGCGCAGCGGCCATCCCCCAGGGTCGCCCTGCACGTCGGCGAAATCGCGGGCATCGACACCTCGTCGATCGCATGCGCCCCGCTCCGCAGTTCCACCTGAAACTGGCCCCTGCCTCCCGAACCGGCGTGGCTCACCTGCCCCAGCGTCCCCCGCAGCAGCACCAGCGGCTCCGCCGCCGCATCCGTCCAGTCACAGGCGAGCAACGTCACCCGTGCATCAGCCCAACGTCCGGCCTCCAGATCAAAGCCCCGGATCGAGGCATCATCCAGCACGCCCTCGATATCCATCGCATCCGGCTCCAGCCCGGCCGACTGGCGCAGGGCAGACGGCACCATCCCCGGCCGGGCCCGGCAAAGCAGATCCCCAATCCGCAGATCATGGTCATGGCTCGTGAACCCCATCGCCACGCCGTCGGCCCGGATCAGCTTCCAGCACAGCGCGATGGAGGTCAGCGGTCGCCCAAGCCAGGCCTCGGGCGCACTCATTCGAACACCTCGACCAGGGGCACGGATTGCGCCTCCCCGGCCCGCACGCCGCTCAGTGATACCTGCAACTGATCGACATCGAATCGCACCGGCACATCAAAGGCAAAGCCCGCCCGGATCTCGGCCCCGGCCGGCGGCGGAGTCTCGAAACGCACGAGTCCGCGATCCTCCAGGACCCATCCCGTCAAATGCTCGGCGCCGCCCACGGAAACCCTCACCGTTCCGGCCTGCGGACGGGTGATCAGCCGGCCCTGCGCGTCCGGCCCGTCTCCATAGCGCTTCTCCAGCCGGAAGCTCAGCGTCGTCCCGTCGCCGATCCCGATCATCTGGTCGGCCGCGCTGATGTCCGCTCCGAATGGCCCGCTCGTCCAGTCCATCGGGTCGCGGAAGCGAAAGCCGGCGGCGCGTCCCCGGCGCGCCCGGAAAAAGGCGATCAGCAACGCCAGATCAGCCTCGGATCGAACCCCGAGCCCCGCATCATAGGACAGGCGCGCGCCCTGCCACATCGCATTGCGCTGCTCATGGCCGGATGAAAGGATCGCCACCTGGGTGGAAAAGGCCGGGCCTCCCACCGCGTCAAACCCGACGTCCAGCGGAAACGCCACGTCATGAAATTCGTCCACGCTGCCCCCCTCCACGGCCGATGGCCCCAGTTCAACCCAAGTGAATCCGTCGCGGGCAACCTGCGGCCAGGCCCAGACGAAACGTTCCGGAACGCCCCGTGCCTGCGCCGCCCGCACGGCCGCGGCGATCTTTGGCCAAAGTTCTGATGCGTCCGACGGCTGAAGAACGAATCCCGCAAGATACTGTTGCCGGTCAACGCCATAACCCAGCCGCGCCGTCACGGCCTCCGCGGCCCGGGCCATCCCGAACTCGTTGCCGCCGGTGACGAAATCATAGTCCTCCAGCTGCAGCCGGTCCCAGGCCGGGCTCGCCCAGGCTCCAGGCATGTTCGCCCGCGCCAGGTCGGGGGCCGCACCGTCGAGCACCTGCGGCGCATAGAACAGCAGATGCGACCGGAAGCCCGCCACCGAAACACCGGCAGCAGCATCCCTCACGGCAAAAGTCGCCTCGGCAAGGCGGGCTCCAAGCCAGTCGAGCCACGCCCGCTCGGCGGCGGACCGGTCGCCCAGCACATCCTGCATCACGGGCGGCGCACCACCCGTCTCGGCCTGCCATCGCGCAACGGTCGCCGCATCATGGAAGCACGGCCGGCCGGATGGCCCGATCCACCACCAGGGTTCCCCGATCTGGAAGGAAACCACCCGATCGCCGTCCGCCGCCAGCCCCGCAAGGTCACGTGCGATGCCCTGCAGCCAGTCCATTGCAGCCCCATTGCAGGGCGACAGAAGCGTCGAAGGCGGAAACCAGCCCGTCAGCGCCCGTTCCCCGTCCGCATCCCGTTGCGCCCAGCCGCCCGGCGCATGCGCATCGAACAGTTCGAACGACAGCGAAAGGATCAGCTCAAAGCCATGCGCCGCCGCAACATCGATAAGGCGTCGGTGCCAGGCGGTCGCCGCCGAACACAGCCCGCCCGCCACCTCGAACCGTCCGCCGCCAACATGGGTCAGCGCCGCAAAATGGCTCATCCCCACATAGTGGTTCACGAGCCGCCGGTATCCCAGCGCCTCCCATTGCATCACCAGCCGCTCGGGCGGCTGGTGATAGCTGTCGTCATAGCCCGATGCCATGCGCAGTCCGTGCGGCGGCAGAAATGCATCCCCGACGCGCAGCATGCTCCGCAACCCGTCGGCACCAAGGTCGCGCAGTTCCACCCAGCCCGCCACCGGCACGGCCAGCGCCGCGGCCGACCCGTCAAACGCCTCCGGCACAACCGACACGAACATCCGGTCGATGTCGCCGGCATGCACCGCATCGCCATCCGGCCCGAACCCGGCCCTCAGTGCGTCGAAATCCAGCTCGATCAACGCGTCCGTCGGGGTGCCGTCGGCATAATTCCACAGGCGGACATACCAGGTCCGTGCAGCCCCGTCGGCGTCGCGCCCCTCCAGCGTCAGCACCGGCCCGTTCAGCGCGTCCAGCGGCATCACACCGGGCCCGGAAACCCAGCGAAAGCGCAGGCGGCACCCGCGATAGTCCCGGTCCGTCGCATAGGCGAGCAACGGGTGCGACCAGCGATCCTCGCTGTCCCAGATCAGGCCGGCAAGATCTCCGTGCGTCAGGAAATCCAGGTCCAGCCGCAGCACCCCCGGTGCAGGCGCCGTAACTGCGGCCATCATCGGCCGGGGGAAATCCACGGTCCAGAATTCCGGCCGGAAGCGCTTCACCCACCCGGTCCGGACCTGGTCTTCCTTCCCCGCCAGCCAGGGCGGAACCTCAGCCATCGATCCGCTCCAGCACACGCCGGATCTCGCGCGCCACCTGTCGGGCCGCCGGGGCCATGAACGGGCGCCCGGCGCGGCTGTCGCCACTCATGTTCACCGTCAGCCGCACCTGCCGCCCGGCCGGCGCGCCAGTCTCGATGCGCCCGCTCGAAGTCGGCACGAACAACTCGGGGCCCCGCTCGCCCACCACATAGGCCCGGCCCGGCGCCACCGGCCCGCCCGTCGCCCGCCCCGGCAGGCCCAGCAGTCCGGCGGCGCCGGCCGTAAGGCCCGCAAGCCCGCCACCGTCCAGCTTCAGCGCCGCGCCCGCGATTTCTCCAAGCGCCCTGGCAGCCGCCCGCCCCAGGTCCTCGAACTCCAGCCGACCGCTGCGCGCCGCCCGCCGCAACGATTGCTCGATGGCGCGCCCCACGCCGTCCGCTTCCTGCCCCAGCCCATCCCTCAGAACGCCGCGCATCTCCGCCACATCCTGCGCAAAGGCATCGGAATCGGCTCGCACCTGCAGCGCAAGCGCCTCAAGATCATCCCGCATCGACCACTCCCCGCTCCAGTCGCTCCAGTTCGCTCCGCCCCAGCGGGGCCGTCGGCAGAGGCCCCGCGCGGCCCTCAAGGGCCTGCGCCAGTTCGGTCGCCGTCGCCTGCCAGAACTGGTCCGGGCTCCAGCCCAACACGCCGGTCGCCACCTGCGCCGCCCGCACCGCCACATCCGAAAACCGGTTCATCCGCCGCCCCGGAATGCAGCGGCCAGCACGGCGCGATAAACGGGCAGCAGCCGCCCCAGCCCATCGGCCAGAAGCGCGGCCTCGAACGTCTCGCGCGTTTCGCCATCGGTCCGGTCGCCCAGGCAGTGCCAGAAAACCGCCCCGATATCGGCCATGCGCACGTCTCCGGCAGCCGCCCGATCCAGCAGCTGGAACAGGCTGCCCGCCTCGGATTCAGCCGCCACCAGGGCGCCGAACGTCGGCCGCAGCAGCCGCGCCCCGCCCCTAAGGGGCAACGCCACTTCCCCGCGCAGGGGGTTCGCCACCGCCTCCGTCACAAGGCGTCGACCTGTCCGGAACTCTCCAGCGAAACGGTATAACTGCGCTCCCCGTTGAAATCCCCGGCATAGTCCAGCCGCGTCACCTGAAAGCGGCCGCGAAACCGTTCGCCGCCCTCGAAGCTCACCTCGAACCGGTCCAGCCCGCCCGACAGCAGCTGCGTCTTCAGCTGGGTTTCCGCCGCCGATCCGGTGAACACGCCGGCGCCGCTCAGCGAAACGGCACGGATGCCACCCGCCGGCAACAGCTCGCGCCATCCGCCGGACCCCTTGTGCGTCACCACCACCGGCTCGGCCGAAAGGCTCATCTGCGTGGTCCGCAGCCCCGCCACCGTGCGGAACATCTCGGGTGTTCCGCCGTCGCTCACCTTCAGCAGGAACGCCGCCCCATTCTCGATCGCCATCTCAGTTCTCCATCACTGCAAGAGTCCGGAACTCCAGCTGCCCCAGCAGCCAGTTGCGCGACGTCCGCCGCACGCTCCCCCGCACCAGCCGCAAACCGATCAGCCGCAGGCCGCCGCCCGCAGGCGGCATCGCCAGCACCGCCCGCTCCACGTCCGAAAGGATCTCCTTCGCCGTCGCCAGGCTTTCCCGATTGTCCCACAGGCTCACCACGAACCGGTGGTCCGTCCCGCCGCCGCCCTGCCAGCGCTTCGCTGTCACCGTGTCGCCCCCGATCGAAAGATAGGGCGGCCGCGCATTGGCGGGCGGCCCGTCGAACGTCGGGATGCCCCGCGCCTGCACATGCGCGTCAGCCATCAGCGCGGCCGCCACCAGCCGCTGCAATTCCAGGCTTGCCCTCATGTCGTTTCCCCAACCGATCCCGGCCGTCAGTCGGCCCAGTCCTCCGCCCAAAGCAGGATCCAACCGGGCAGTCGGGGATCCGGCTCGATCGCGGTCGGCAGCAGCAGTGCGCCCTTCCAGCGGATACGCATCTCCAGCGTCGGCCGCACACCATCGCGCATCAGGATCCGCCACCGGCGCGCGGTCTGCCGCGTGTCGGCGCGCGGCGTCAGCGCTTCAAAGCGCGAAACCGGCTCCACGCGCGCCCAGCATTCGAACCGCGTCCGCCAGCTGCCGCCGGTTTCACCCGCCGTCCCGCGCACCTCATCCCTGCCTTCAAAGCGCACCCGCTCCGAAAGCCGCCCGGCCATCTCCGCCATGCTCCGCTCCTACCGGATCCGGCGCGCGCGCCAGGGGGCCAGCATCCGCCGCACGGCAGGCGGCACGCCCGGTTCGTCCGGCGCATCGCGATGGGCATGGAAGTGCGCCGCCGCCCGGATCACCGAAAGCCGCAACACCTCCGGCACCCAGTTCCAGTCCGCCGCCATGCCCGCCCGGTATCGAACCCGAATCGATGCGCCGTCGGGCAGGTCCGGCGCCTCTATCCGCCCCTCCCCATGCGCCCCGGTCCGAAGCCGCACGGTTCCATCTGCCACGGCCGCCAGCTCGCCGCCTGCCCCCACCGTCTCGACAGACACCAGGCTTCGCGCCGGCTCCGCCGCCAGGCGCATCCCGCCGCTGCCCACCACGCCAGGCTCATCCACCTCGCGCTCGAACAGCAGCAGGCCAAGCATCGCCTCCACCGTCTCCGTCGCCGCGCGCAGCAGCCCCGCCAGCAGGGCATCCTCATGGCTGCTTTCGATCCGCAGATAGGCTTTCAGTTCCGCCAGCGCGGCCGCCGGCGGCGCCCGATCGATCATCGGCATCAGCGCCCCTCCACCCGCAGCGTCAGGCTGCGCTCATCCGTGCAACCGTCCGAAAACTGCACCCGGTTCCGCACCAGATAGACATGGCCCGCCGCCCCGCCGCCCAGCCTCGCCCGGGCGGCAGCGCCGTCCACGCCGTCGTCCACCACCGAAACCCCCCCGGCCTCCAGCGGCGAAACAGCCCATTCGCTCGCCACGATCGTCACCCCGCCCGCCAGCGCCGCCGACCAGTCCACCCGGTAATCCAGCGTGGCGTCCCCATCCTTCAGGAACATGCCCGTTTCCCCTGCCGCATCCATCAAAGCTGCGCTCAAGCCGGCGCCCCGATCTCGACATGCCAGGCGTCGAAGCTAACGCTGCCCCCGGCGGCAAGCGGACGGGGCGGGCAGGTTGTCACATACAGCAGCCGTTCGCCCCCCGTATCGACCAGCGCGATATGGTCGGCCACCCCGTCTGCGGTCACCGCAACGCCGCTCTTCGTCGCAACGCCGATCCGGCGGCCGTCACCTGCCCCGGCGCCCAGGCTGAAGTCCGGCGGCGCCATGGCCGCCTCGGCCAGCCGGCCGCTCATCGCCGCCGCGAAATCAACGGGCTGCCCCGCCATCGCAATCATCGCGGCGGCCGGCGCGAGGGTCTGAAGCGCCGCATCCAGAACGTCGCCCGCAACCCATTTGCCCATGCCTTGTCTCCCGAAATATGCGCCTCAATCGCCCGGGGCCGAAAGCACCCGGTCCTCCTGTTCCACGGCCAAGGTGCGAAGGGCGGCACCCGGCGCGGCTCCCGGCCCGATGCCCGCGAGGGCACCTCCCGCCGCCGCCTGCGCATGCAACGCCCCCGCCGGGGCAAGGTCCCCGAACCACCATAGTTGCGAAGGCTCTGCCGCCTGGCCGATGCCCCCCGAAACCGGCGCAAGTGTCTCCGCCGCAACCGGCACGGAATCCGCCTCGAACGCCCCGGCGGAAAATTGCGCTGCCCTTGGTTGTCCGTCGATGTCCCGGTCGATGCAGGCCAGCGCCGCCTTGCCGATCAGCCGGCTCGCCTTCGCGCCGCTCGGCCGGTAATCCCCGCCCCAGCCGCCGCTCCCGCTGTTGGTCGCATCGTCGACCAGCCCGTAATAATCCGTATAGGCGGCCGGGTTCGTCTGCACGCCATAGGCGGTGTCCGTCTCGGACCTGACGCCCGCCCAGGCATATTGCCAGTCCTGCGGGCTGTTCACGCCCCGGTTTGCGCGGAACACACAGCTCTGCCCCACGCCGTACAGCAGCTCCCAGCCGCCCGTCTGCGTGCCGTCGCCAACCCACTGGTCCTGCTTCGTCGCATTGCGGTCGAACACCATGTTCCGCACGCAATTGCCGCCATGGTCCAGGGATGGCCGCTCCACCGCGAACACCGCCCCATCCCCCGCGCGCGTCACCGTCCCGCCCGCATAGGCCGCAAGCGCCCCCGGCGCGCTCGCCGCCACATAGGTGAATCGGTTGGCGTCCGGCACACTTGCCACGGTGAAGCTGCCGTTGAACGCCGCGGGTGAAAGCCCGCCAACCGTCACCGCCGCACCGGCCGTCAACCCGTGCCCGACAACCCCGGCCGTCACCGTCGCGCCACTCGCCAGGAACGGCATCGGCGTCTCGTTGTGCCAATTGTAGCGGCTCCCCATCAGGGTCGATCCTTCCCAGATGCAGTCCTGCATCTGGGTGTGGAAATATTCCCCGATCTGCAGCGCCGCCTCGCCGGCCGCGCCTTCCAGCAGCGTGTTCACAACGGCGATGCGGCGCAGCGTGGCCGGGTTGCCATGGCTCCCGCTGCCCGAAAGCGCGCTGAAGATCGGCCCGCTCCACTCGAACGCCCGGCAATTCCACAGCATCACGTCCGGCGTGTCATTCGGCAGGGCAAAGGCCTGCACCCCGCGATTTGTGCCCGCCTCCCGCCCGATCCGGCAGTTCACCAGCGTCGAACCGCCGATCGTCCGCGTATAGCGGCTGTTGCGCACCAGCTGCCCGCCCGGCTGGCTGCCATAGGCGAACATGTCCCCTTCCAGCACAAAGCGCGTTTCCCCGCCCGAACTGAAGAACTGGTTGGTCGAACTCTCGTAGCCGGCCTTCCCCGTCACCGTCATCCGGTCCAGCAGCAGGACAGAGCCGCTGCCCGACGTCAGCGTGGCCTGCCCCAGCTCCAGCCGGAACCCGCGCCACCACCAGCGCGTACACTGCAGGAACCCGCCGGCTGCGCTTCCACTCCTCAGGATGGTGGTCGCCCGCGGGTTCGGCGCCTCAGGGTCCGACCGCACGATCACCAGCCCCTCGCGCGCATTGATGCTGGCGCCCGATCCCGTCACCGCAGGCCCGGTCGCGTGCACCTGGTTGTCGGTCAGCAGGATCTCCCAATAATCCGCCGCCCGCGTCCCGCCCTGCGAAACCCCGTTCGCCTGCGCCAGGTTCAGCCCTGCATTGGCGTCCAGAAGCGTCCGGAACGCCTGCAACGCCACCGCAATGCTGGCCGGCTTCGTTCCCGTCGCCGCGGCCCGCGCCGCGTCGATGCTGCCGTGCAGCGCCACACTGCCGGATTGCGACGTCGCCGTCAGCGGGCTCGTCGCATCCACGAACACAAAGCGGCGGCGCGCCAGGTATCGCGCTCCGTCTGGGTCATACAGCAGCTGCAACGGCGTATCATGGGCGCTCGAAAGCGAACCGGTCAGGCTCGTGCTGTGCCCGCTCCCGGTGGATCGCGCCGCCCCCAGCCAGGGATAGACGGTGCGGTGGATGGTGATCATGCCGGAGTTCATCCCGGAAAGGTCGATCGCGCCGCCCCAGCAGCGCAGGCCGTCACCATGCAGCGGCGATGTCTGCGGGGCCACGAACCAGAAATCCCGGCTCAGCACACCGTCCGTCGCCGTCAGCTTCAGCGCCGCACAGGCCTGGTTGCGCTCGCTGCCCCAATGCTCCGGATGATGCGAAGCGATCAGCACATCCACCTGCGCCAGATGCGCGGGCGCCTCGGCCGACCCGCCCACGATCGTATAGGGCGGCACCGCCCAGCGCGAGATGGGCGGCACCGGCTGCCGGCTGCTCAGGTTAGCAACCGGCGTCACCGCGCCGCCCGGATGCCCGGCCTTCCAGCCGGCCGCGAACCGCGCTTCGCTCACGGCCGCAGTGGCATGCACCCGATCCGAAAGCGCCAGCCGCACCGTCCGCGTCCCGTCGCCATTGTCCCGCTCGTCCAGCTCCAGCGCCGCGCCGTGCGGCCGGCGCAGCGCTTTTGTCGCCACCACGGTCCGCCGCCGCGCCGCATTGGCCTGCGCCGCCCCGCCCACCCGGTCAAAGCCCGGCGTATCCACCAGCAACTCCACCTTGGGCGCACCGTCTGCGTCCAGCGGAAACTGGTCGATGCCGTTCAGCAGGAAGCGCCCGTTCGGCCGGTCCGCGCCGCCAAACTCCCAGGCGCCGCCGGTGGCCGGCCAGGTGCCGGTCACCGCCAGCACCCAGCCATTCGCCTCCACAGCAGTCGAGACTATCGTCATCGCCGGCTCCGTCCCGATCGGGAAAATAGAAGGGGCAGGGTTCCGGGGGCGGCGCCCCCGGAACGGTCATGCGTCGACAGCGCGTCAGGTCGCGGAAAAGCGCATCAGCTTCAGCGCCTCGCTGTTCACCAGCGCCCCGCCCACGCGTCGCGTGGAATAGAAATGCACGAACGGCTTGTTGGAATAGGGGTCGCGAAGCACCCCCGTCTCGCCCCGGTCCGCAATCACATAGGCGCTGCGGAACTGGCCGAAGCCGATCGAAAGGCTGTTCGCCCCGATATCGGGCATCGCATCCACCTCCACCACGGGATAGCCCAGCAGCGTCGATGACTGGCCCTCGGCAAGGCCCGGCTTCCAGATGAAATCGCCGGTCGAATCCTTGAACTTCCGCACGGTCGAGATGCTGTTGGAGTTCATCACCCACACCGCGCCCTGCCGGTAGGGCGCCCGCAGCGAATGCACCAGGTCGATCAGCCGGTCCTGCGGATTGCTCGCCGCAAAGGCCCCCGCCGCGCCCGACGGCACATATTGCAGCGTGCCGAACGGCCGGCTGGCGTCCCCCGCCGTCGCCACCGGATAGGTCAGGAAGCCCTTCGGCTGCGAAGTCCCCGTGCCGGACACGAAGGCGACGCCCTCGGCCCGCGCAAACTCCACCGCCACTTCGCGCGCCAGCCAGGCTTCCACATCGAACTGCGCATCGTCCAGCATCGCCTGCGTCGCGGCCGGATTGGCATACAGCTCGCCCATCGGCGCCGTCACCTCGGCAAAGGTCGGCGTGGTCGTCTCGGCCCGCGCCGCAGTCTCGGCCACCCAGCCAGAGGCAAATCCGCCCGAAGCGACCAGCTTGCGATAGTTGGCAGAGCCGATCTTCACCACGTCGGCCAGCGCCCGGATGGGCGAGATCTGCTTCAGCACCGTCTCGATGCGCTGGTCGATCTCCAGCGGCACCGCCAGCCCGCCCTCGCTGCCCGTGCCCACCGACAGCCGCTTGCTCTCGGAGCCCGCATCCAGCCCCTTGCGCAGATAGGCGTCGCCGAACGCCGTCGAACGTCCGCCCGCCCCCGGCGCCATCGCCGGCGGCGCGGAAACCAGCCGCCGCGAAAGCCCGTCCAGATCCTGCTTCAGTTCCAGCCGCAGCGCATCGATCTCGCCGCGCAGCTCCGCGTTCGCCGTCACGCCTGCATGCGCCGGCGCATCCGCCGCGGTCACCACCGCGGCAGCCTTGGTTTCATACCCCATGCTGCTTGTCTCCACTCCGGAACCCGTCCATCGGGCTCCTCCAGTTGCAGGTCGCCTCAGCCCACGGCCGAGATGCGCGCCTCCCCATGCATCGGCAGCGTCACCACCGAACATTCGATCAGTTCCAGCTTCAGAAGCTCGCGCCCACCGCCGGGCCTCGGCCGGGCAGAGGTCACACGATATCCAAAGGACAATCCGTCGACCGCGCCGCTGCGCAGCAGCGCCAGCGCATCTTCGCCATCCCGGCAACGGGCGCTCACGCCCGCCACCATCTTCAGCCCGATCCGGTCCTCGGTCAGGCTCAGCACCCGGCCGATCGGGCGCGCCGGATCATGCTGCCACAGCAGCGGCACATCCGCCCGCGCCCCCAGAAAGGCGGCGCGCCGCACGATGTCGCCGCCCCGGTCGGCGGAATCGAAGCGGCTCACATAGCCGCTGATCGGAACCAGCTCCTGCATCAGCCAGATCCTCCCCCGCGCGGCGCCCAGCCCAGCATCTCGCGCTTTTCGTCCTCGTCCAGGAAGGTGGCCGCCCCCACATGCCGCCACAGCCGTTCGCGGTCGGCCCACAGCGCCGGCACCAGGTCCAGGTCCGGCTCCAGCTCCAGCCCCGGCCACCAGGCCGAAAGATGGCGCGACACCCCGTCCAGGATCCGGTTCAGCAACGGCAGGATGGTCAGGCGCCACAGCGCCACATTGGCCTCGGCATAGTTGGCGTGCGTCGAATCGCCGGGCAGACCCAGCAGCATGGGCGGCACGCCGAAGGCCAGCGCCACGTCCCGCGCGGCCGCTTCCCTTGCCTTCTGGAAATCCATCTCGGCAGGCGTCAGCGCCAGCGGCTGCCATTTCAGCCCGCCTTCCAGCAGCATGGGCCGCCCGGCGTTGCGCGCGCCTTGAAACCCGGCCTCGATCTCGTCACGCAGCCGCGCGAACTGCTCGGCCGAAAGCGGGCCTTCCTCGCCGTCCAGCACCAGCGCCCCCGAAGGCCGGGCCGCATTCGCAAGCAGGGACCGGTTCCACCGCCCCGCGGCCTGCAACAGGGCGATGCCCTCGCCGGCGGCTCCGGCGCAGCCGACCCCCAGATGATCGTCCAGCGGATCGAACGCCCGCAGATGCAGCAACCCCGGCTGCGAGGCATCGCCCGAAACCGCGAAGCGCTGCACATGCCCGCCGGCACGGTACAGCCAGTTGGCGGGCCAGCCGCGGCCGTCCACCTCCAGCTGCATCCGTTCAGGCCGCAACGCCCACAGCGTTGCCGCGCGTCCGCCCGCATCCAGCCCCGTTTCCACAAAGGCGTTGCCATGCAGCAGCAGATGCGTCGCCACCTGCTCCAGCAGCGCGGGCGGCATCAGCGCGGCAGCGGGATGCGGCTCGCCCCGGGCAGACAGCTTCACGCTCGAAAGCCCTTCCGCAACCAGCCGCACGGCGCGCAGCGCCACCGGGTTCCCCAGCGCCGCGCGCACCTGCCCCGCATAGCCTGCTGGCGGCTCCCCGGCGGCAGGCTCCGCCAGCAGCCAGGGGCGCGGGGCCAGCGCCGATTTCGTGTCGCCCCGTCCCATGATCTTGCGGGCCCAGTTCATCGCTCATCCTCCGGCCCGGCCTGCGGCCCCACCGTCACCAGCCCGCCGCCGATGATCAGCGAAATGGCCTGCGCCAGCCCATGCGCCTGCATCGGGTCGGATCCCAGAACCACCGCAATCGTCGCAAAGCCCACCCAGGTCGAGCTTTCCGTCAGGCGCAGGCGCGCCCATGTCATCGCGGAGGCCCATGGCGCCCGCGTCCAGAAGGGTTGCATGTCGCTTGTCTCCCGTCAGTCCAGCAGCATCCTCAGCGCAGGCCCGGCGGCCGGCCGCTCCAGCATCAGCTCCGTCAGCGCCCACACCAGCGCATCGGCCCGATCGGGCGAGGTCCCGGGCCCGACATAGCCGCCGCCCTGGATCAGCCCGCACATCTCGTCCTCCAGCGCTGCGAATGCGCCCACATGCTTCACCCGGCCGGCGGCATACAGCGCAGACACCGGCTCGGCCCGTGCGGCCTTGCCCCGGCTCGCCCGCACCTGCTTCAGCGGCAGTCCGCCGAAGGCTGCCCGAAGCGTGGTCTCCACCATCGCGCCGCCATTGTTCACTTCCACCACCACCCGGTCGACACGGTGGCGGTGGAAGGCCGCCGCCACGGCCGCCGCCCAGCCGTCCGGCGTCGTGGCCGAAACGCTGGCGTCGGCCACCACATGCGCAATTCCCCGTTTGTCCAAGCCGGCCACCACGATTCCGCATCCGCCGGGGCCCGCCGGCGGGTCCACGCCCACCACCACCCGGATCAGCGGCGGGGCCTCCGCCTCCCGGCATCGGTCCAACCCGTCGGGCGTCCACAGCGCCCCTTCGCGCGCCTCCAGCAACTCGCCCATCAGTTCCTGCCGCCCCAGCGCCGTCCCGCCATAGCCCTGCGCCACCTCCGCCAGGAACCGGGGCGGCAGATGCGCCCGGTTGTCGAATGTTGTCCCCCGCGTCATCACTGTTCCCGGCGCCTGCATCAGCGCTCTCAGCAACGGCACCGGTCTAGGCGTCGTCGTCGCCACCACGCGCGGCATCCGTCCCAGCCGAAGGCCCATCTTCAACATGTCCCAGCTGGCCCGCGCGTTCGGCCAGGCCGCAAGCTCGTCGCACCAGGCGAAATGAAACTGCGGCCCCCGTAACTGGTCCGGCTCCACTGCCGAGAACAACGTCGCCTGCGCTCCGTTCGGCCACAGCAGTGTCCGGCGGCTCGCCTTCCACTGCGGCCGGAACCGCTCGGGGCCCGCCGCCAGCAGGCCGGACTCCCCTTCGATCATCACCGCCAGCCCGTCGCGCGCGGTCTGCCCCACCAGCGCGATGCGCGCGCCCGGATGGCTCCGCGCCATCGCCGCCACCCATTCCGCACCGGCCCGCGTCTTGCCAAAGCCGCGCCCCGCCAGGATCAGCCACAGGGTCCAGTCGCCGGGCGGCGCCAGCTGCGCCGGCCGCGCCGTCCACCGCCAGTGGCGCATCAGCCGCAGACGCCGGGCCGCATCCATCTCGCCCAGCAACGCCGCCCGCTTGCCGGCAGGAAGTCGGGCATAGCGCTCCATCAGCGAAAGTTCGCGCATCCAACGCCCGCCTTTCGCCCCGATACTCACCCCCCGGAACCGCCGGCTCTCAGCCGCAATTCCGGAGCATGCCCAAACCCCTAATCCACATCGTCACGATTGTCAATATGTATTTTACCATATTGGTTTTCATAATGCAGCGCCAGCCGATCAAGCGCCAGCCCCAGAACCAGCTTCCCCGCCCGCACCGGCCAGCCCATGCCCTTTTCCGCCTCGGCCAGCCCCTCGCCCTCGCAGGCCACCCGCCAAAGGATGTCGGAAAGCCCCGGCCCCACGGCCGCCAGCGCGGCATCGAACCGCCGCCTGGCATCGATCGCCGCCAGCGATTGTCCATGCGCCCCGTCGCGCCACCCCTCTCCCCGCCCACCCGGGGCCGCGTCCCAGCGCATCGTCACCCGCGCACCCAGCCCGGCCCGGCCATGATCCGCCCGCAATCGCTCCGCCGCCGCCACCTGCACCGCCGTCAGCAGCCCGCGCCGAGCCAGCCACCCCACGGGCGATTCGGCCAGGTTCACGGCCACCACACGCCGGTCCACCGCGTCCGAAGGCGCAAGCACCCGCCGCCCGATCACCCGATTCGGATAGTCAATTGCATCCACCATGGCAGCTCTCCTCTCGACAGAGCCAATGAATTGCCATATTGGTTAACCTGTAGGACAGCAACTTACCGGAGCATGTGAAATGATGAGCCGCCTCAGGGAAATCCGCAAATCGCGCGGCCTCACGCTGGCCGAAGTCGCCGCGCTGTGCACGCCGCCCACCACTGCCGTCACTATCGGCCGGCTCGAAACCGGCACCCGCCAGCTCACCGTTCCCTGGATCGAGAAGCTCGCCGCCGCCCTCCAGATCGAACCGCGCGAGCTGATCGCACAGGAAGGCGACACAACGATCGCGGTGGCCGCCCAGCTCACCGCAGATGGCGCGCAACCGCTCGCCGAACAGCTGAACCTGCATGCCCCCACGCCGCTCGCGGGCACGATCGGCCTCGTCATCCGCGATTCGCAGGGCGATTACCGCGCCGGCGATCAGCTCTGGCTCGAACAGCTTCCGCCGGATCGCTTCTCCGAAGCCGTCAACACCGATGTGCTGATCCCCCGTTCGGTCGGGCGGTTCGTCTTCGGCCGCCTCGTCGCCACCGAAGGCAACCGCCTGCAGATCCTCCCGGCCCGCCCCGGCGCCCGGCAGACGGTCGTGGCCGACGCCCCCTGGGTGGGCCGGGTCCAGGCCCTCATCCGCCGCTTCTGATCACGCCGCCTACAGCTTCGGCAGCGTCACGCCCCGCTGCCCCATATATTTGCCCGCCCGGTCGGCATAGCTCGTCTCGCAGACGCCTTCGCCCTTCAGGAACAGGAACTGACACGCCCCTTCATGGGCATAGATCTTCGCCGGCAGCGGCGTGGTGTTGGAAAATTCCAACGTCACATGCCCCTCCCACTCCGGCTCCAGAGGGGTCACGTTCACGATGATCCCGCACCGCGCATAGGTGCTCTTGCCCAGACAGATCACCAGCACGTCGCGCGGCACCCGGAAATATTCGACGGTCCGCGCCAGCGCGAAGCTGTTCGGCGGGATCACGCACACATCCGTCTTGCGGTCCACGAAGCTCGCATCCGAAAACTCCTTCGGATCCACCACTGCGCTGTCCACATTGGTGAAGATCTTGAACTCGTCGGAAACGCGCGCGTCATAGCCATAGCTCGACAGCCCATAGGATATGCAGCCGCCGCGCTTCTGCGCCTCCACGAACGGCTCGATCATGCCGTCGCGCAGGGCCCGTTCGCGGATCCAGCTATCGGGCATCACGCCCATGGGTCACCTCTCATTGTCTGATGTGAAGCACGCAGATCAGCGTGAACAGCCTGCGCGCCGTGTCGAAGTCGGTTTCCACCTTGCCGTCAAGCCGCTCCATCAGCAGTTCAGCCGCAGAATTGTGGATTCCCCGCCGCGCCATGTCGATCGTCTCGATCGCGCTGGGCGCCGCATTGCGGATCGCCTTGTAGTAACTGTCGCAGATCGCGAAATATTCCCGCACCACCCGGCGGAACGGTGCCAGGCCCAGCAGGATGTTTCCCTCGGCGCCGCCATCCGCCTGCGTCACGTCCATCGCCAGCCGCCCGTCCTCCACGCGCAGCAGCAGCCGCCAGGGGCCATGCCCGTCGATCTCCAGCGGCCTGAACATGTTGCCTTCCAGCAGGTCGAAGATGGCGACCCGCCGTTCCTGCTCCACGTCCGCATTGCGCCAGAGAACGGTGCGTTCATCCAGCTCGACCGCCACGATGCGATGATCTCCGCCAGCGTCCGCCATTCCGCGAACCCTAAAGCCCGCGCGCCCAATGGCAAGCAATCCAGGCCCCGCGCCCATCTGCCTCAACCTTCCGCGTGGGAATTGCGCCACACTCCGCGTAAACAGGAAAAATCATCCAAGGAGAAACCGATGCCCCGTCACCTTGCGCTCACACTCGCAGTCGCCCTCGCCGCCGCCCCCGCCCTAGCCCAGCAGCCGCAACCCGGCCGCTTCTTCGACGCGACCGACACCAACAAGGATGGCGCCATCAGCAAGGCCGAATGGGACGCCGCCGGCCGCCGCCCGGAAGGTTTCGCGATGATGGACACCGACAAGGACGGCAAGGTCACCCGAGAGGAAGGCCGCGCCGCCATGCAGAAGATGATGCAACAGCGCGCCGCCCAGCCGTCCCCGCAATGACCCGCTGAACCGCCGCGCCGTCCCGACGGCGCGGCGCCTCCCCTCATCCGCCGTCCTTGCGTCCGCCCCGCCCG
>NZ_JAYRCW010000045.1:0-21243 GCF_041909755.1 Sandaracinobacter sp. | reverse complement strand
GCGTCTGGCGCACGCTGCCCGGATTGGCGGCGCCGCCCGTCTGCTCGCCGACAACCACGGCCCGGCCTGCCGCCTGCAGCGTATAGGCCAGCGCTTCGGCGGAACTGCCCGTCCGCGCGCTGACAAGAAGGAACAGCGGGGTATCCAGCCGCTTGGGCAGGGCAGAGGCGACGGGCGAAATCTCGAACCCGTCCGGCCCTTGCCGGTTGCGGAACACGCTGGCCACCCTGGCCGGTTCCGCCACGAACTGCTGCACCAGATAGCCCACCATGTTGGGCGATCCGCCGCCATTGTCCCTCAGGTCGATGATCAGGCTGGGGGTGCCGCCCACGAACTGCAGCGCCGCGTCGGCGGCAGCCTGCTGCGGGCTTCCCGGCCCTTCGAAATGGGCAAAAAGATCCAGTTTCACATAGCCGACGCCGCCCGGCAGCACGGCGGTTTCCACAAAGCCATGGTTCACACGCGCCGTGTCCACAGGCGCCAGAGCAGCCACCGTCGTGCGTGCGCCGCCGCCACTCGGCGCCCAGCTCACGGCGAAATGGCGATCTTCCGCCGAAAGCCGCTTCGTCAGCTGATAGGCGAGATCGCGCGGATCGGTGTAGGCATCAAACCGGCCGGCCTTTGCATCGGCCTCCAGCGAATTCGCGATGCGCGCGGCGCAGGCGGGATCGAAATAATGCGCCCGGATCAGCCGGGCGATCCGCTTCACGGACAGCCGGATATCCGGGCGCGCCTCGTCGGCTGCATCGGACGCGCGCTCAAAAGCGTCCGCCTGCGCCGCCAGCGGCGAGGCACCCATGGTCAGCACAAGCGCTGCAAGCAGCGCGCGAACAGCTGCTCCCATCCCGTTTCTCCCTGGAAGGCGCGGTTCCCACACCGGATTGCCTTCCGTCCCGACTCGGCAGTCTGCCATCATGACCGCCCTGCGCCAAGTGGCAGACTTGCGGAGTCGGACTCCGCATGCCACCCTGCCCGGCAGGGATCTGGGAAGGAACAGCAGGCATGGAGAGCTTCGACGTCGTCATCGTCGGCGCAGGGCTGAGCGGCATTGGCGCCGCCTGGCATCTTCAGGATAAATGCAAGGGCAAGAGCTTTGCGATCCTCGAAGCGCGCGAGGCGATCGGCGGCACCTGGGATCTGTTCCGCTACCCCGGCATCCGTTCGGATTCGGACATGTTCACGCTGGGCTATAATTTCCGCCCCTGGACGGAACAGAAGGCCATCGCGGACGGCCCGCATATCCTGAAATATGTGAACGACACGGCGACGGAAGCCGGCATCGACCGCCACATCCGATTCCGACACAAGGTCAGCGACGCAAGTTTCGACAGCGCCACCGGCCGCTGGACGGTCACCGCCGACACGCCGGATGGCCCGCGCCGCTTTTCCTGCCGGATGCTGCTGATGGCGGCCGGCTATTACAGCTACGACAACCCGCACAATCCGCATTTCGAGGGCGAAGAGGCGTTCAAGGGCCCGATCTTCCACGCGCAGCACTGGCAGCAAGACGTGGATTACCGCAACAAGCGCGTGGTGGTGATCGGATCGGGTGCAACGGCCGTCACCATTGTGCCGGTCGTCGCCCGCGAAGCCGCCCATGTCACCATGCTCCAGCGTTCGCCGACCTGGATGATCTCCCGCCCGGCGGAAGACAGGATCGCCAACTTCCTGCGCCGGATCCTGCCACCCATGGCCGCCTACAACCTGGTCCGCTGGCGCAACGTTCTGTTCCAGAACTTCTTCTTCAAGCAGACGCGCAAGAATCCGCAAAAGGTCAACAAGCGCGTGACGGACATGCTTCTGAAGGAACTGCCGGAAGATGTGGTGAAGGCCCACTTCCAGCCCAGCTACAATGTATGGGACCAGCGCCTCTGCCTGGTGCCCGACAGCGACTTCTTCAACGCCGTGAAGGATGGCTCTGCCAGCATCGTGACCGACCATGTCGATCATCTGGATGAAAAGGGCCTGGTGCTGAAATCCGGCCAGCGGATCGACGCGGACATCATCGTGAAGGCGACGGGCCTGCGCCTTCAGGTGCTTGGCGGCGCAACCGTTTCGGTGGATGGCCGCCGGGTCAACCCGAATGAACGCTATGTCTATCGCGGCATGATGCTCGAAGGGGTGCCGAACCTTGTCTATGTGTTCGGCTACTTCAACGCCTCATGGACGCTGCGCGCGGATCTCACCTGCGAATATGCCTGCCGCCTGCTGAACGCACTGGACAATCCGGCGACGGCCATCGCCGTTCCCGAACGAAAGGTCGCCGTGGAGGACGAGCCGCTGCTGCTGAATTCCGGCTATGTGCAGCGCGCCATGGAAACCCTGCCGCGCCAGTCCAGCACCGATCCCTGGCGCGACACGCAGGATTATCTGCGGGACCGGCAGTCGATCCACCAGGATCCGCTGGCGGACGGAACGCTTCAGTTCCGCCCGCTCGCGCCGGCCGCTGCCGCCGCGTTCGCCGAAGCCGCCGAGTAGCCGCAACACGCCAGGGGGAAGGCGGGAAGGGGGCTGTTGCCCCCAGCGCCGCGGTTCACGCCGCCTGGCGCACGCCTGCGGAAACGCCTTGCCCGCTGGCCTGCGGGGTCAGCACCGGCGTCGAGTTGTTGCGATACAGCGCGAACAGCCGTTCGAAATGCTGGGCCGGCGTGCAGATATGGGTGTGCCGCGCCCCGATGGCAGCGACACGCAGCTGATCCGGGCTGCGGTTCATCAGCCGGTGGATGGCGTCGCGCGCGGCCATGGAATTGCCGGGTTCGTACAGTTCCGTCCAGGCCGGGTCGGCGGCGTCGGTGCAGCCGCCTTCTGCGGGCAGGATCAGCGGAATGCCGGTCGCAAGGCCCTCGCTGGCGACAAGGCCGAAGGTTTCGGCGCGGCTGCCGTGGATCATCGCGTCGGATGAGGCAAGAATGCGCGCAAGCTGCTCCCGGTCGCCGATATGGCCCAGCAGCTTCACATTGCCGGCAGCTTCCGCTGCGCGGGTCACCCGCTCGTTGGCGAAGCCGTTGCCGATCTGGATCATGGCGACGCCTTCGTCCTTCAGAGCGCCAACCGCATCGAACACCACCGGCCACTGCTTTTCATGGTGGTGGCGCCCCACGCCAACCAGCAGCCGGGCAGACGGCGGCAGGCCGAATTCGGCCAGCATCTGCCGGCGCAGTTCGGCATCGCGCTTGCGCGGGTGGAACAGCGTCGTGTCCACGCCCAGCGGGATCAGTTCCGACTGGATATCGGCCTGCTTCAGGATGCGCTGGCCGAACCAGCGGCTGCCGACGATCACGCTGTCGAACCGCTGCGCGGTGCGCGCCAGATAGCGCCAGTACCAGAAGGCCGCCTTGTCGACGGTATCGGCCTTCAGATAATCCTGCGTCCACACCTGAAGGTGCGCGGCAACGGGATCGGCGTGCATGAACAGCGCCTTGTGCGCCAGGCTTGCGGCGCGGCCCTGCCAGTTCGCCACGATCCAGGCCCCGCGGAACGGCGAGGAGGCCTCCACCACATCGGGCTTCAGCTCGTCCAGCAGCTTCAGGACGGGGGCGGCCTTCCAGAACACATGATAGCGGGTGTCGACCGGGATTGCGGGCGCCTTCACATAGATCACCTGGCCGCCTTCGCGCCGTTCAACCCGGTCTTCCGGGCCGGGCGCGATCACGCTCACCTTCACGCCATTCTGGTGTCCGAAGGCCAGCTTGGCATCGATGTAGGTCTTCACCCCGCCGCCGAGCGGCGCATAGAATTCTGCAACGTCGACAATATGCATAGTTGCCCCTAGCGGTTCCCGTTTGATGGCAGTTCGTCCTTGGGAATGGGCCGGAAACCAAGCCCCTTCAGATAGTTGAGCGTCACCTGGGCTTCGCTGAGCCCGGTGTTGAACTTCATCGCGACGTCGGACGCCTTCGGCTTCGTGTTGAAGATCCCGACGCGCGGATTGCGCGTGAAGGTGGCGCCGTCGTCCTTGTAGTTGAACTTCCGCACCCCGGCGGGCGAATGGAAGGCGCCCATGGCATAGACGCCGGGGCCCGGCAGCGGCACGCACACATGGGCGGCGCCGCTCTTCGGCACGGGCACGGTCACGCGATGATAGGCCTTGCCTTCGGCGACCAGTTCATGATGGTTGCGCAGGAAATCCTGGTCGTTGCCCGGCCACAGCTCCACGCGCAGCGTTCCGTCGCGGTTCTTGAACCCGTCCACCGTCAGCAGAACGGCGTCCCGGCCGGAACCGGGGCGGCAGGCGGCGGCGTCCGGCCCCAGGATGTCCTGGGCGGCGGCGGGCGCGGCTGCGCCTGCAGCAAGGATCAGAAGGGCGGCAAGTCGGCTCAGCATCAGATGCTCCCGGCTGCGCTCGGCAGCCTGTCTTCCACCACGGCGTCGCCGCGGCTTTCGATGTACGATGCCCCCGCATAGGAAATCACATGGCTCACCAGGTGCAGCGCACCGGCGGCCGCCATCAGCGCCGCGACTTCGGGCGCGGCCGCGCCGGTCAGCGTCACGCCGATCGCCGCGAACAGCAGTTCCTTGTTCGGCACGAACGGCAGGCGCGTCACCACCATGCGCAGCGCGCCCAGCACGATCCAGGTGCCCACATCCACGCTGGGCAGCGCGATGATCCAGGCCAGCAACAGCAGGGCCGAACCGATCAGCAGCCGCCCGCAGTGCAGGAAGAAGATGATGGTGTTTTCCCGCGCCGAAAGGCTCATCACGCGGCGGGAAAACAGAAGGATCGCCAGGCTGATCGAAATCACGAAGGCGAAACCAAAGCCCACGGAGCGCATCGCGCCCCCGGTAAAGGCCTGCTCCACCGCCGGCCCGCCGCCCATGGACAGGGCAAGGCCCAGCATCAGCAGGGTCGCCACATTCCCGGCCAGCGCCGAGGTGATCGCCACATCCTTCACAGCGGCCAGCGGCCCGGCGCCCACTTCGCGCGCGCCCAGCGCCTTCTTCGCCCACATGAACAGATAGGCATCGCCGGAATAGCCGAAGATCGCTTCGTTCAGCACCCGCTTCTTGGAAAACACGGCCAGCGCGCGGGGCGTCAGCGGCCACCAGCGGCGGAAGATCACATACTCCGTCACCGGCGTCGCCATGTAGGACATCGCGACCAGCACATAGAACAGGGGATTGGCCGGCAGCACGTCCAGCACTTCCTGCCAGCCGATGTTCGCAACCGCGCGCACCAGATAGGCAAGGATTGCGGCCGAAAGGCCCAGCGACAGCAGCCGCTTCGCCGTCGGAGACAGGGTAACGGCCTTCTCCAGCCGGGCGCGGCTGGCTTGAAGCGTCTGCAGGGCGGACTCGCGGTTCATGACGGTGACGAGCTAAGGGCCGATTGCGACCGGAAAGGGGCAGCAACATGCCCGAACTTTGCCATGTCCCGCATTCGCCGCTTGCCGCACCGCTTGACAGCGCCAGAGCCGCATCGAAGGATGCCGGCCGATGGGGGCATCATGACGCAGCAATCAACGGCGGCAGCCGATGTGGAACCGGCCTGGCCCGACTGGTCGGAATTTGCGGAAAGCTATGCCGCGCAGGTCCGTCGATATGCATCGCCCACGGGCGAGGATCTGCTGGGAGAATGCCGCAGGCTCGCCGCCCTTTGCGCGGCGGAAACGCCAGCGCCCGCGCCGCCATGGCTGGCGCAGACACCGGCGACGCGGGCGGCAAAGGCCTGGTTCGGCAAGGCGCTGGATGAAATCGCTGCCCGCTGCCTGGGGTTCGACATCGAGCAGGCGACGGGGGAGGGCGCCACCGCCACGCGCCGGCCGCTGCACCTGTTTTCGGGGACGGCCTGGCTGCTGGAACTGCGCTTCCCGGTCGGCAGGGCGGTGCGGACCTGCCTGTTCATCGTCGATCTGCAGGCGCCCGACGGGCAGACCATCATGCCGATCGACGGCACGTCCGGCTGCTTCCACGCACGGGCGGATCAGTATCATCCGCAGCCGCACGCCGACACAGCCGTCCGCTTCGGACATCTGGCGGATTATTGCCGCGCCTTCTGCAGCTGCCTGAAGGGCGAAATGGATGGCACGATCGCATTCTTTGCGCCGATCGAATGCCGCTCCGATCTGGAACGGGTCGCGATCGGGCCGATCCCGCCCGATGCGGCCGACGCGATAGGCCCGCTCCTCAGGCACACGCCCGCCGCGGGCGTCGAGCTCCCGCAGGGGCAGACCCATGTGTTCTCGCTGCGCATGCTCTATGGCACTGAGCTTTCGGCCGTCCTCATCGCGGTCACGCTGGTGCCGCCCGGCCGGCCGGATTCAGGCGTTTCGCTCACCATGGCGGCAGACCGGCGGGAACATCAGCTGCCCGTCGTTCCCATTGCGCCAGACCGGCTGACCTTCGCCTATTTCCCGCTGCGGAAGGTCGGGCGTTGAGCAACCGGACGCTCTCTGCCGCCGAATTCCTGCGCCTCGTTCTCGCGGATGAGGTCCGCATCGGGGAAACTTGCCGCGTCGTCGGGGAAATCTCCCTTCGCGGGCAAACTCTGGAACATCCACTGATCCTTCACGGCTTCCAGTTCGAGGGGCCCGTGGATCTATCCGACACCTCCGTTCCCGGCGAACTCGACATCAGCGATTGCTGGTTCGCCCGCACGCTGACGATGACGCAGGTGCGGGTGGATGGCAGCGTGCGTCTGCGGCGTGTGACCGTGATGGGCCTTGGCGGCCCGGTGGACATGGGCGGGCCGCCGATCTTTGATGCAGAAGGGCTGTCTGTCAGTGGCAACCTGCTGATCGAGCAGGTCAAATCCGCCGGTTCGCTGGATATCCGTGACGCCAGGGTCACGGGCTATGCGATGCTGCGGGATGTCGAGGCCAGCTACCTCACGGCCACGGGCTTCGATGTCGCCGCCGATCTCAGCGCGCGCGACATCCGCCCGAAAGGCGGCGCAACGCTGGACGGTGCCCGGATTGGCGGGGATCTGCTGCTCGAAGACTGGGCGATCGGTTCGGCGGGAAGACCGCCCCAGCCCGCGGACCTCCGTGCAAACGGAATTTCGGTCACGCGCCACGGCAATCTGACGGGGCTCTCCATCGACGGCAGCCTCGCCCTGTCCTCTGCCAGCTTCGAACGCGGTCTCTGGCTCTGCGCGATGCGGGTGGGCGGCGCGTTCCAGCTTGCGAACTGCAAGGCTGCCACGATCGAATTCCGCGCGGATCAGCAGCGATCCCGCATCGGGCGGATCGAAGGCTATGGCATCAAGGTCGATCTCGGCTTCCGGCTCCTCAACATCGATGTCGGCCCTGATCCGGCCGCCAGCGACAAGGTCGTCGTCGAACTTCAGGGGATCGAGGCGGATTATGTGGCCTGCTACAGCCTGACTGCGGCTGCCGCCGGTATCGCCCGCGACGGCGGCTTCGACGGCTGGACGACTGTCGATGGCGGCATGAACCTGTCGGGTGCCCGGGTGCGCGAACGGATCGATCTCACCGGCCTGCGCTGCACCGGTGCCGTCGAACTGCGCGACGCCCGGATCGGCACCTGCCTCAGGGCATGGTCTGCCCAGACGCTGCTGAAGGATCAGGAAACCCTCTTGTCCGCCCCGGGATCGGAACCCGGCGACAGGTCTGCGCTGGTATCCGCGCTCGATGATCTGCAGGATCGCCTGCGCGCCGTCCCTGCCGGCGAAGACGGCCAGCCCCCCATCGCACCCCGGCCGGCGCATCTGATGCGGCTGGATCTGGAACGGGCGCACATCGATGGCGAAGCGGATCTGACCGGGCTTGTGCTGGATGGCGATCTCGCCGCCGAAGGGCTGGAGGTTGGCGGCGCGCTGCTGCTGGCGGCGGGCGGCAGCGCCGGCGATGCCTGGGCCAGGATCGGCCGGCAGGCCCGCCTGATCGACAGCCGGGTCGGTCGCCTCGCCGTGTCCGGGCTCAGCTTCCAGGGGGCGGGCTGGTCAAGCGCTCTGATCCTGAACGGTTCGACCATCGGCACCCTCCAGATCCACCCGACGACGGAGGGCCAATGCATTTATCCCAACCCGCTTGGGCTGGAAAACATCCGCGTCTCGCACTGGCGGCTGGATGGCGACACCGCCGACGAGGCGCGGAGCGCCCGTGTGCCGCGCAGCCGCCGCGCGGGCAGCGCCGAAACCTTCGAACGGCTGCTGATGAACGACCGGCGGATCAGCGTGCCCACCTATCATGGCGTGATCCAGACGCTGAGGGACAATGGCCGGGATCGCGATGCCCGCCGCCTCTATCGCCACATGCGCCGCCGGGCGCTGAAGGCCGAAGGGGGCTACAACGCTTTCTACCGCCTCTATGACCTGCTGCTGGGCTTCGGCACGGCGCCGCTGCGCGTGGGATTGCTGATCCTTGGCGTCACGCTGCTGTCGGCGCTGCTTGTCACCACCCATGATCCGAATCTCGAGCATCGGGTGCAGGTGAAGGGCCAGCCGCAATGGGTGTCGGCACAGCCCTGCAGCCCCGTCCAGAAGGCGGTCGTCACCTTGCGGATGATCGCGCCGATCCCCTCCGGCGACGTGAAGGGCGATTGCCGGCTTCAGGACAGCGGCGAAGCGGAACTGCGCTTCAGCAACCGCACGATCACCACCACCCCGGCCGAATTCGGGGAGCTGGTGAAGATCCTGGGCTTCCTGCTCTGGCCGCCGTTCCTGGCCTTCCTGCTGCGCCGCGCCTTCCGCGACTGATCAGACGGCCATCCCGTCAAAGCGGGATATTGTCGTGCTTCTTCCAGGGGTTGCTCAGCTGCTTCGTCCGCAGCTTGCGCAGGCCGACGGCGATCCGTTTGCGCGTCGTGTGCGGCAGGATCACCTCGTCGATGAAGCCCATGGATGCGGCCACGAAGGGGTTCGCGAAGCGGGCTTCATATTCCTTGGTCCGTTCGGCGATTGCCCCGGCGTCACCGATATCCTTGCGGAAGATGATTTCCACCGCGCCCTTCGCCCCCATCACCGCGATCTCGGCGGTGGGCCAGGCATAGTTCAGGTCGCCGCGCAGATGCTTGGAGGCCATCACGTCATAGGCGCCGCCATAGGCCTTGCGGGTGATCACCGTGATCTTCGGCACCGTCGCCTCGGCATAGGCGAACAGCAGCTTGGCGCCATGCTTGATGATGCCGTTATGCTCCTGCGCGACACCCGGCAGGAAGCCCGGCACATCCACGAAGGTGATGATCGGAATGCTGAACGCATCGCAGAAGCGGACGAAGCGCCCGGCCTTCTTGGAGGCGTTGATGTCGAGGCAGCCTGCGAGCACCATCGGCTGGTTGGCGACGATGCCCACCGTATGCCCTTCGATCCGGGCAAAGCCGATCAGGATGTTGCCCGCATGGCCCGGCTGGATCTCGAAGAAGTCGCCGTCGTCGGCCACCTTCCGGATCAGCTCGTGCATGTCATAGGGCTTGGTTGCACTTGGCGGCACCAGCGTATCGAGCGAGGGGATCGGGCGGTCGAACGGGTCGCTGCTGTCCCGGTGCGGTGCGCCCGCCCGGTTGTTCAGCGGCAGGAAATCAAAGAAGTCGCGCGCCCTCAGCAGCGCGTCCACATCATCCTCCAGCGCCAGGTCGGCCACGCCCGACTTGGTGCTGTGGGTGATCGCGCCGCCCAGTTCCTCCTGCGTCACCACCTCGTTCGTCACCGTCTTCACCACGTCGGGGCCGGTCACGAACATGTAGGAGCTGTCCTTCACCATGAAGATGAAGTCCGTCATCGCCGGCGAATAGACAGCGCCGCCGGCGCACGGGCCCATGATCAGGCTCAGCTGCGGCACCACGCCAGAGGCGAGCACATTGCGCTGGAACACCTCGGCATAGCCCGCCAGGCTCGCCACGCCCTCCTGGATGCGCGCGCCACCGGAATCATTCAGGCCGATCACGGGTGCGCCGACCTTCATCGCCATGTCCATGATCTTGCAGATCTTCTGGGCGTGGCGTTCCGAAAGGGAGCCGCCGAACACGGTGAAGTCCTGCGAAAACACGAACACCAGCCGGCCGTTGATGGTGCCGGATCCGGTCACCACACCGTCGCCGGGAACCTTGGTCTTCTCCATCCCGAACTCGACGCAGTTGTGCTCCACATACATGTCGAGCTCTTCGAAGCTGCCTTCGTCCAACAGGATGTCCAGCCGCTCGCGTGCCGTCAGGCGGCCCTTGGCGTGCTGCGCGTCGATCCGCGCCTGTCCGCCGCCCAGCCGCGCAGCCGCGCGCCGCTTCTCCAGCTCTTCCAGCACCTTCAGCATGGAAATCCCCTTGCAGATCCGAAATCGACATGCGGCCTAGCGGCCGGTAACGCGGCTGTCACCGCCCGAAATTCCCGCCGGACGCAAGCCTCAGAAAACGGGCAGCCGCCTCGAACTGCCGCTGCCGGTCCGCCCGGTTCGCCGCCGCCAGCCCATCCTCGCCCCACAGCTCGGCCTGAAAGGCCTCGTCCAGGATCGCGGCGGCCCAGGCCGCCTCCACCGGCAGCGCGCCATGCGCCAGCGCCAGCGGCACCACCGCGGAACCGGACAGCGTCACCAGCGGCGACAGGGCAGCCAGATCGAACGGCCCGAAGGCGCGATAAGCGGCCGCGATCCGCGTCAGCGTCTCAACGGGTTGCGCCACATGCACCACCCCGGCCGTCACCGCGAAGGCCAGGTCGAACCGGCCGGCCGCCCAGTCCAGGATCGGTTGCCAGCTCGCCTTCTGCCGCTCGACCAGCGGCTCCGGATGATCGGCGCGATAGCAGAGCATGTCGCTCTCGCCATAGCGCGCCAGCCCGTCCGCAAAGCCTGACAGGTCTGCGCCCACAAGATCGATCGCGGCATTGGCAAGCCCGGTCAGCGGCATGTCCGCCGGATTCAGCTCGCCCTCCACCGCGCGCCACTCGGCGGCCACCGCCTCGGCAAGCGCGTCGGTCGGCAGGGCCAGCGGTGCGCCCTTCGGCGTCTTCACCGGCCGGCCGTCGAGCTGCACGGCATGGCCGGGCTCTCCGGCGACCACCGCCACATCCTGCCAGAAGCGCTTCACTTCCAGCGCGCGTTCAGCAGCTTCGGCCCGAACAGCAGGATGGCCGCCCCGGCCGCCATCAGCAGCAGCCCGCCGCCCAGCGGGCCGCCCGTCTGCGGCGCCTGCCCCACCAGCCACATGCCGCCGATCACGATGCCCAGCCCTATCAGGCGCACCAGTGTCATCAGCCACAGCCGAACCTCGGCCGGATCGCGTTCACTCATTGTCGGAAGGATCCCATCTCAGCGCCCCGCGCATCCGCCAGGCCCCCACTAGAAAAAGGATCCCCGCGCCGATTCCCAGCGCATGCATCAGCAGCATATCCCAACGCATGGCTTCGGCCCGGATCAGATCCCACAGGCCGGTGCCCGCGAACCACAGCCCGCCCACCAGCAGCCCGCGCGCCAGCCAGACATCCCAGACAGAGGGCGGCTGGCGCTCAGCCATGCAGCAGGGCCTTCAGCCCGGCGGCATCCTTCGCAACGGCGGCTGCCCCGGCCTCGATCAGTTCATGCGCGTCGTGATAGCCCCAGTCCACGCCCAGCGCCGTCACGCCGGCCGCCACGCCCATGCCCACGTCGAACACCGTGTCCCCGATGATGAAGGCCCGGTCCGCCGTCACGCCCGCGTCCGCCAGGCATTGCAGCAGCATGGCCGGGTGCGGCTTCGAAGGATGCCTGTCCGCCGTCTGCAGGCTGATGAAATGCCGCTCGATGCCATGATGCTCCAGGCACAGTTTCAGCCCCCGGTCGCTCTTGCCCGTTGCGACGGCCAGCAGCCAGCCGCCGGATTCCAGTTCCTCCAGCAGGTCGCGGACACCGTCGAACAACGGTTCGGGTTCAAGCCGCTGGTCTGCCCTCAGGCGCTGGAACGCCAGCTTGTAGTCGTCCGCCAGCCGGGCGTGCAGGTCGGCCGGGGCATCCGGCAGCAGCGCCTGCATCGCCTCCACCAGGCTCAGCCCCACCACGCGCCGCACCGCATGCGGGTCGGGATCGGGCAGGCCCAGGGCCATGAAGCTGGAATGCATGGCGCGCAGGATATTGGCCTGGCTGTCCACCAGCGTCCCGTCGCAATCGAACACAGCCAGTCGCATCAGCAGCTCAGCTCACCCGCGCCATTTCGTACAGGAAATCGACGAAGCCCATCGTCGCGCCGACATAGCCCTGAACCTTCGGGTTGCTGCTGTCGATGACCATATATTCGTTCGGCGCATGCGCGCCGCCACCATGGCCCAGCCCGAACTGCCCGGCCGGAATCGAAACCGGGGGCTGGGTGAACACGCTGCCCGGCCAGCTGCCGGCGAGGCGCGGGTTCAGCGTCGCGTTGGCGCCATAGCGTTCGTACACGACCTTCTGCGCCTTGATGATCCGCGCGTCCTCCGCCGTCTCGGTCGGGTCGTATCCGCCGGACACCACCACCTCGATATCGTCGAAGCCGCGCTTCTTCAGGTGCGCGCGCAGCTTCGCCTCGGCCTCCTTCTTGGTCTGGTTCGGCACCAGCCGGCATTCCAGCTTGGCTTCCGCGCGGCCGGGCAGAATGGTCTTGCCGCCGGGGCCGGTATAGCCCGCCACAAGGCCCTGAATGTTCACCGTGGGTTGAGAGGCGAGCCGTTCCAGCGCCTTTTCCCACGGCTCGTCGTTGATCCACACCTTCACGCCATAGGCGGCCTTGATCGCCTCCTCGCTCGACGCGGCGGCGTTCAGCGCGATCAGTTCCTTCTCCCGCGCGGTCAGCGGGCGCACATTCTCGAACCAGCCGTCGATGGCGGGCGTATGGCCGTCCGCCTCCACCAGCGTGTTCAGCGCCTGCACAAGGCGCCACACCGGGCTGTCCACCATGGCGTGGTTGGAGGAATGGATATCGCCCTTCGGCCCCCGGCCCCAGCGTTCGCCGGATGAAATCAGCTGGAACTCCAGCGGTCCCTTGGCCCCCAGGTTGATGTTCACAGCCCCGTTCGGGCCCTGCCAGGCAGAGGGGATGATGATGCCGTCCGCCTTTTTCAGCGCCTTGAGCACTTCGGGAACGGCCACGATCTCGTGGAAATTGGGGGAGGCGATTTCCTCCTCGCCCTCGGCCACCAGCACCAGGTTCACGGGCAGCTTCACGCCCGCATCCTTCATCGCGTGCAGCGCGCCCAGAAAGGCCATCTGCGGCCCCTTCTGGTTCACCGCGCCCCGGCCCTGCACCACCCGCCCATGGCCGGGCTTGTCGATGATCGCCGCCTCGAACGGCGGGGTGGACCATTCCGACGGATTCACCTGCTTCACGTCATACATGAAATAGATGCCCAGCGTCCGCTTCGCGCCTGCATCCAGCGTTGCGAAGATGCCCGGTTCGCCGCTGGTCGGGATCTTCTTCACCATCTGGAAACCGGCGTCCTTCAGGATGCCCATCGTATGGTCGCAGGATTCCTGCATCTGCCACTTCTCGGCCGCGATGCCGGGGTGGCGGATCCAGTCCTGCAGGCGCTTCACGCTGGCGTCCTTGCCGGCCTCGGCCGCTGCCTTGATCTTCGCGCGCTGCGGCACCGGATCAGCAGCGGCCCGCGCCGCGCCCGGAACGATCGTTGCAACGGCGGCGCCCGCCAGCAATTCCCTGCGACCAAACTCCATCCGATGATCCCCCTGCTGTCGTTCCGCTATCGCCCGCGTCCGCGCCGTTCGCCCCGCCGGTTCCCCGACGTGGCGGATGAAAGCTTGCGGCTTTTCTTCGGCGGCCCCGCCATCGGTTCCGGTTCCGGCAGGTCCGCGTCGCGGGGGTCAAAGCCCAGCCCGGCCAGCGTCTCCGCGAAGTGCTGCGGCAAGTCCGCCTTCACGTCCAGCGTGCCGCCATCGGGCAGGGCAATCACCAGCCGCCGCGCATGCAGATGCATCTTGCGCGAGACATTGCCCGTCAGGAAGGCATCCTTGCCGCCATATTTGCCGTCGCCCACGATGGGCGTTCCGGTGGCGGCGGCATGCACGCGCAACTGGTGGGTGCGGCCTGTCAGCGGCTGCATTTCCACGAAGGCGGCGCGGTCCGCGGCGCGGTCGATCACGCGGAAGCGGGATTTGGCGACCTGTCCCTCGGCCTCGTCCACATGCATCTTTTCGCCGCCGGTGCCGGGCTGTTTGCCGATGGGCAGGTCGATCAGGCTGTCATCCAGATGCGGCCCGCCAGCCGTGACGGCCCAGTAGATCTTTTTCGTGTCGCGCGTGGCGAACAGCTTGCCGAAGAAGGCCGCCGCGCGCGCAGTGCGCGCCAGCAGCAGCACGCCCGACGTGTCCTTGTCCAGCCGGTGCACGAGCTTCGGCCGGCTCTCCGCTTCGAACTGAAGCGCGTCCAGCAGCCCGTCGACATGCTCGAACGTCTTGCTGCCGCCCTGCGTCGCCAGCCCCGGCGGCTTGTTCAGCACCAGAGCATGCTTCGACCGGTGGATCACCAGACTTTGCGCGAACTCGATTTCCTCAGGGCTCAGCTCCCGCTTCGGCTTTGCCTGCTTCGGCGCCAGCGCGGCGACGGGCTGCACCTCGATCGGCGGCACCCTCAGCACCTGGCCTTCCGCGATCCGGTCACCCGGCCCCACGCGCGCGCCATCCAGCCGCAGCTGCCCGGTGCGCGCCCAGCGGCTCACCTGGTTGAAGCTCACGTCCGGCATGTGGCGCTTGAACCAGCGGTCCACCCGGATGCCGTCGTCGTCGGCCGCGATGGGAAATTCCTTGCTCATGCCGCCACCGCCTTCGCCAGCCCCAGCCCCAACGCCAGTGCCCCCACGGAAAGCACCACAGAGGCGAGTGCATAGCCGATCGCCGTCAGCATCTCGCCCCGCTCCAGCATCAGCATCATCTCAAGGGAAAAGGCGGAAAAGGTCGTGAATCCGCCCAGCACGCCCACGCCCAGCAACAGCCGCCAGCCCTCGCCGCCGCTGCCGCGAACGGCGAGCCATCCGGCCAGCAGGCCCATGGCGAACCCGCCCAGCACATTCACCGACAGCGTCGCCCAGGGCAGGGCGGTCACACCGACGATCCGGCCCACGCCAAAGCGCGCCATCGCGCCCAGCGCGCCGCCAAGACCAACAAGAAGAAAGCTCATCACGCCTTCAGCCTTAGCGGGGCCTTCAGCCGATGCCAAACGTCCATCCTTCGGTTCGCGCAATATCGTCGCTCAGCCCCTCGGGTCGCCACCAGCGCGGATCCGCCGAAAGCGTGCGCAGGGCCGCCGCCGTCACCAACGCATCCGTCTGATTGTCGTTCAGGCCGTCCTTACCGGGGAAGGGCAGGCTGCCCAGCACGGCCAGCGCCGCATCCAGTGCCGTGCGATCGCGGATTTTCAGCCCGCGCCCGCCGGCGTGGCGCAGCATCGCGCGGCCATAGATTTCCACCACCGTGCGCCCGCCCGGCGGATCGAAGGGCCAGATCGCGAAGCCGGGCCTCAGCCGGTGCAGCACCCGCATTCCGGCGAAACTCGCCTTCGAAACCTGCGCCGCCCCCACGCAATCGAACAGCGTCGCCGCCTTCCCGCCACCTTCCCGGTTGAAGACCAGCTCACACTGGCGAAAGCGCATGAAATCCGCCTTCCGGCCATCGGCCGCACCCATCCAGAAATGGGGCCGCGCCGCCCCCTGCATGAAGCCCAGCGCGGCAAAATCCGGATCGGCGGACAGCGCATCGACATGCCGCCAGAACCCCGGCCCGTCTGCGGCAGTTTCCAGCCCCGGCAGATAGGCGCCCCGGTCCACGAACGGCGGCGCGAAGGAAAAATCGAACCCGGCCAGCACCCTGCCCGGCAGCGCCTCCAGCCATTCCGCCACTTCACCCCGCGCCCATCCGCCGCGGGCAGGCGGCGGCACCAGCCGGGGCGCAGCTGCCCCGGCCTCTGCCACCGCCACGGCGATGCCCTTGTGCCGAACTCCCTTCGCGCCCGACCAGTCGATGGCGACGAAGCGGTCAAAGGTCATGCCTTGAGCCACCCCTTCGGCACCCGTCGCGCCCAGGCTTCCTGCAGCAGCGCCGGCAGGTCGCTGGCGGGCAGCGCTGCGTACCTCACCAGCACCGCCGGCCAGCCGGCATAATGCGGCGTCTGGAAGAAGGTCTCCGGCTCCATTTCCATCAGGAAGGTCACCCGCTCCAGATCCAGCATCAGCACGAAATGATCGTCCGTCCGCCCCGTGCAGGCGATCAGCTTGCCCTTCACCTTCAGGGCCGGTCGTCCATGGCTGGTCGAAGGCTCCACACCCCGAAGCCCGCAGCCTGCGGCGGACACGGATGCCCAGTCCATCAGCGCTGCCGATCTGCCCGCAGTTGCTCCCAGAAGGCCAGCCGCTCCGAAATGCGCTTTTCCATCCCCCGGTCCGTCGGGCGATAGAAGCTCTGCCGGCCCATCTTCTCGGGCCAGTAATTGTCGCCGGAAAAGCCATGTTCGGCATCATGGTCATAGGCATAGCCAGCGCCATGCCCCAGTTCCTTCATCAGCCTGGTCGGCGCATTCACGATGTACTTCGGCGGCGGCAGGCTGCCGCTCTCTCGCGCGGCCCTGAAGGCGGCCTTCTGCGCCACATAGGCGGCGTTGGATTTGGGCGCGGTCGCCAGATAGAGGCAGGCGTGCGCAATCGCCAGTTCGCCTTCCGGGCTGCCCAGGAAATCATAGGCTTCCTTCGCCGCCAGCGTCACCGTCAGGGCGTTGGAATCGGCCAGCCCCACATCCTCGCTGGCGAAGCGCACCAGCCGCCGCAGCACATAAAGCGGCTGTTCGCCTGCCACCAGCATCCGCGCCAGCCAGTAGAGCGCAGCATCCGGATCTGATCCGCGCAGCGATTTGTGCAGCGCGGAGATCAGGTCGTAATGGCCGTCGCGGTCCTTGTCGTACACGGGCACCCGCCGTTGCAGCGTCGCCGCCATGGCCGCGCGGTCCAGCGGTTCGCCGGGGGAAATCGAAAACAGTGTCTCCACCTGCCCCAGCAGGAAGCGGCCATCGCCATCCGCCCCCGTCAGCAATGCCGCACGCGCATCACCGGTCAGCGGCAGCGCCCGTCCTTCGCCGGCTTCCGCCCGCGCCAGCAGCGCTTCCAGCGCCTCTTCGTCCAGCCGCTCCAGCACCAGCACCTGCGCGCGGCTGAGGATGGCGGCGTTCAGCTCGAAGCTGGGGTTTTCCGTCGTCGCGCCCACCAGCGTGATGGTGCCATCCTCCATCGGCGCCAGAAATCCGTCCTGCTGGCTCCTGTTGAAGCGATGAATCTCGTCCACGAATAGCAGGGTGCGCGTGCCGGCCACCTTCGCCGCCGCGAAGATCGCCTTCAGGTCCGCGGTGGACGTCATCACCGCAGATACGCCCACAAAGCGGTATCCGGTCGCCTCGGCCAGCAGCCGGGCGATGGTCGTCTTGCCGGTTCCCGGCGGCCCCCACAGGATCAGGTTCGGCAGTCGACCTGCCGCCACCATCCGCGTCAGCGCACCGTCCGGCCCCAGCAGATGTGTCTGCCCCACCACCTCGTCCAGGCTGTGCGGGCGCAGCCGCTCGGCCAGCGGCGCGCGGGTCTCGTCTGTCTGGGTCGCGAACAGGTCAGCCATGCGGCTGTCCTACACATCCCCTTTTCGGCAAGGAAGCCTGCGGGGTCGATCACAGCAGCGGGCAGGGCATCGAAACACACCAACAGTCGAACAGCTTGTCGCAGCCGGAATCAGCCCCACCGCAGCCCGGCGGTTCCAGCCCGTGATGGCCGAACCGCTTGCCCGTTTCGGCATCCAAAGCCCCCGGCGCCTCGCCGCCTTCCTGGCGCAATGTCATGTGGAATCGGCCGGCTTCACCGCGCTGGAGGAAAATCTGATGTACTTAAGCGCCGCCCGCCTGCGCCGCATCTGGCCCAGCCGCTTTGCCGATGAAGGCGCCGCTGGCCCTTTCGTGCGCAACCCGCGCCGGCTCGCCAACCGGGTCTATGCCAATCGCAACGGCAACGGCCCGGAAGCCTCCGGCGACGGCTGGCGCTATCGCGGGCGCGGCCTGAAGCAGCTGACAGGGCGCGCCAACTACCTCGACGCCGCCGCCGCCACCGGCCGGCCCTATGCCGAGAATCCGGCGCTGGTGCAGGAGCCGGCGGATGCCATGCTGACGGCCGCCTGGTTCTGGCAGGCCAAAGGCTGCAACGACCTGGCGGACTTATGGGCCATCGACAGCATCACCCGGCGGGTAAACGGTCCCGCCATGCTGGAAGCGGCGCAGCGCCGCCGCCGCTCCGATCAGGCGTTGCGGGCGCTGGCTGGCTGATCTTGCGCCTTACTTCCGTGCCCGGCTCACCACGCTCTCCGGTAGATCCTCGCCGAACACGCGCTGGTAATATTCCGCCACGATCCCGCGCTCGGCCTCGTCGCAACGGTTCAGGAAGCTGGTGCGGAAGGCGAAACCCACATTCCTGAAGATGTCGGCGTTCTGCGCCCAGGTGATCACGGTGCGGGGGCTCATCACGGTGGAAATGTCCCCGGCGATGAAGCCCTGCCGCGTCATGTCGGCCACCTTCACCATGGCGGCGATCACCTTGGGGTCGGTGTGCGGGCTCTTCGCGTGGACAATCGCGGTTTCCGTGTCGTTGGGCAGATAGTTCAGCGTCGTGACGATCGACCAGCGGTCCATCTGGCCCTGGTTGATCTGCTGCGTGCCGTGATAGAGGCCCGATGTGTCGCCAAGGCCGACCGTGTTGGCGGTTGCGAACAGGCGGAACCACTTGTTCGGGCGGATCACCCGGTTCTGGTCCAGCAGGGTCAGCTTGCCTTCCACTTCCAGCACGCGCTGGATCACGAACATCACGTCCGGCCGGCCGGCGTCATATTCATCGAACACAAGGGCGGTCGGCGTCTGCAGCGCCCAGGGCAGCAGGCCTTCGCGGAATTCCGTCACCTGCTTGCCGTCGCGCAGCACGATCGCGTCCTTGCCGACAAGATCGATGCGGCTGATGTGGCTGTCCAGGTTGATGCGGATGCAGGGCCAGTTCAGCCGCGCCGCCACCTGTTCGATATGGGTGGATTTGCCGGTGCCGTGATAGCCCTGCACCATCACCCGCCGGTTGAAGGCGAAACCCGCCAGGATCGCCAGCGTGGTGTCCGGGTCGAACACATAGGTGGGGTCCAGGTCGGGCACGCGCTCGTCGGCCCTGGAAAAGGCCGGCACCTTCATGTCGATATCCACGCCGAACACCTCGCGCGCGTCGATCTCGGTATCGGGCGCGTCCATCAGCGTCGGCGAATGGCGATCAGTGTCGGCAGCAAGGTTCAGGCTGGTCATGGCGGCAGCGTTGCCCCCCCCGCGCCGGAATCGCAAGGGGGCATGGCGCCGCCCCCGCCTCCCGCTTGCGAGAGGGTCTTTGCTGCAAGACGTCGTTAATTCGGCCATTGATGGCGGAAAAATACAATCGCCCCTGCCGGGACTCCGGCTAATAATCAGGGGCAGATTGGGCGCACGTGCAAAAAGGCACATGTTCTGCGTGGGGTAATCAGTTTCCATCAGATCAACGACGGCGACAGTCCGGGCGGAGGGCGCTTGGGCATTTTCTGATGCCGTTCAGCTTGGGGGTTGGTATGTACATTCTGAAATCTTCGACGGCCGCTCTGGCCGTTGCAGCGATGCTTGCCTTTTCCGGCACCGCATCTGCCAATACGCTCTATTTCCAGATGAACCCGAACCTTGCCGGATCCAATGATCTTCGGCAGGTGTTCCTGTTCGGCCCGGCCGGCGCCACCGGCACGGTCACTTCGCCCTACGGTTTCAGCGTGGATTTCGATCTCGGCGCCGGGGGCTTCGCCGTCGTGCAGCTGCCGCTGGCCGATCAGCTCAGCAGCGGCGTGGTGCAGGACAAGGGCTTCAGGGTCAGCTCCAGCTCGGCGATCAGCGGCTATTATCTCAGCCGCCGCCAGGCAACGACCGACATGTCCTACCTCATCGACGGTGAGCGTCTGGGGACCAACTATGTCGTCGCCGGCTACCAGAACATCTATGAAGACCAGATGTCCGTGCAGGCAACGCAGGACAACACGGTCGTCACCTTCACACCGAAGAACGCCGCCTCGTTCCAGGTCACGCTGAACGCCGGCCAGACCTACATGTACACGGCGACCACGCAGCTCACCGGCAGCGGGATTGTTGCCGACAAGCCGATCGCGGTGTTTTCGGGCAACCGCTGCACCAACGTGCCCACCGGCATCTCCGCCTGCGACCACCTCGTCGAACAGATGCCGTCCATCGACCAGCTGTCGTCCAGCTATCTTCTGGCGCAGACACCGCGCACCGGCACGCAGGGCAATGTGATGCGGGTCGTCGCCACGGAGGACAACACCGAAGTCCGGGTGAACGGCACGCTCGTCGCCACGCTTGCGGCCAAGGGCGACTTTTATGAAGGGCGGGTCGCGGGCGGCCTTCAGCTCGATGCCACGAAGCCGGTTCTCGTCGCCCAGTATCTGATCGGCCAGTCGCAGGCGAATGCGAACACCGATCCGGCGATGACGATCGTACCCGGCTCTGACCAATGGCTGAAAAGCTATGTGTTCGCGACACCGTCGGGCGCGGCTGATTTCCCGACCGACTTCGTCTCGATCATCATCCAGACATCGTCGCTCGGCAGCCTCACCATCGACGGCGTGGTGGCGGATGCCACCCTGTTCAACCCGCTGGGCTCTACCCTGTTCAGCTATGGCAACATCGATGTGTCGGCCACCACCGGCCCGTTCGCCATTTCGGCCGACACCCCGTTCCAGCTGCTGCTGTCGGGCTTCGACAGCTACGACAGTTACTTCACCTATGGCGGCGCCGCCTTTGCGCCGGGCGCATCCCCCCCGCCAGACGACGAGCCGCCGCCGCCCCCGCCGCCGCCGGGCGTCGATGTGTTCTGGGATGGCGACGGCCTTGGCCGGTCCGGCAACAACCAGGTGGATGGTGGCAGTGGCACCCTCACCAAGGCCAGCGTCAACCTCACCCTGTCGGACGGCGGCGTCAACAATGTGCTGCCCGATGGCAGCCCGACGATCGTGTTCCAGGGCTCGCCCGGCACGGTCACCGTTGATGATGTGGATGGCGCGATCGAGATGGGCGGCATGCGCTTCCTCGTCGATGGCTATGTGATCACCGGGGATTCGGTCGCGCTGGGCGGCACCACGCCGACGATCCAGGTCGGCACCGCCGACCCGACGACCGCAAGCTTCATCGCCCGCGTGGAATCCGTGCTCACCGGCACGGCGGGGCTGGCGAAGACGGGCCTCGGCACCCTCGTTCTCACGGGCGCCAACAGCTATGGCGGCGGCACGAACATCGCAGCCGGAACCGTTGTCGGGA
>NZ_JAYRCW010000044.1:21176-21506 GCF_041909755.1 Sandaracinobacter sp. | reverse complement strand
CGCCCCGTCACATGGGTCCTCATCAAGGAGGTGAAGCAGGGGGATTGGGCCTTCGGCGTCCAGCCGCTGAAGGCTGCCGATGTCCTTGCGATGAAGGATGCGGCCTAGCGCGTCCGCCGCCTGAACGTGTCGCTCGCTTCCAGATGCGCATGGGCTTCCGTCAGCGCCTGGAAGCGGGCTTCATGCTCGCGGCTGCCCTTGTTGGTGTCGGGGTGATAGCGCCGCGCCAGCTGCCGGAACTTCGCCTTCACCTCGGCCATGTCCGCCGTTTCCGGCAGGCCCAGTTTCGACAGTGCCTGCCGGTCCTCGCGCGTCAGCGGGCTTTCGGCG
>NZ_JAYRCW010000044.1:0-21166 GCF_041909755.1 Sandaracinobacter sp. | reverse complement strand
CAGCACGCCCAGCGCATCGTCCACCCGCATGTCGCCGTTCATCGCATTGTGGGCAAAGGCGCGGGTTTCCCGGTCCCATGTGGGATAGGGCGATTGCGCGTCCCAGATCGCCTCCTCGCTCATGCCGTCGAAATAGTTCCACTTCGCGTTGAACTCACGGACATGCTCCAGGCAGAAATACTGCCACTCCGGCGGACCGGAGGGCGCGGCGAAGCTGCTGCCGGGCCTGCGCACCGGCGCGCGATAATCACCCGCCAGGCCGCAGCCTTCGTGGGCGCAGCCATGATTTCCCGGAAATGCGCCGCCCTTCGTCTTCATGCCCGTTCCCTGAACGCCAAACGGCCCATATAGGAAGTCCCAACAGCTTGCGGGAGGCCGACATGGGCGCCATCAGGGACGAGATCGAACGGCGGCTGCGCGAGAATTTCGCCCCCGTCCATCTCGCCGTCATCGACGACAGCGAAAAACACCACGGCCATGCCGGCCATGACCCCCGCGGCGAAAGCCATTTCTCGGTGGAGATCGTCTCCGCCCGCTTCACCGGCATGAACCGGGTCCAGCGCCAGCGGGCGGTGAACCGCGCGCTGGCAGACCTGCTGGCCGAACGCGTCCATGCGCTTGCCATCAAGGCCGAAGCGCCCCCGGCCTGACGATCCGTCGATGTCGATCCGCAACCATGCTGCCGGTCACGCGCTGGGTTCGCGCGACATGGCCAATCTGATGGCCGTGGCGGATGAAGGCAGCCTTCGCCGCGCCGCCCTTGCGCTCGGGGTCTCGCCGGCGGCCGTCAGCAAGGCCGTGCGGCAGATCGAAGCGCGGCTGGGCGCGCCGGTATTCGACCGCGCGACGGGCGGCACAAGGCCGACGGTCGCCGGAGAGGCGCTGATCCGCTCCGGCCGTGAAGCACTCGCCGCGCTGTCGTTCGCGGAAACCGATTTCCGCAATGCCAGCGGGCTGATGCAGGGGCAGGTCCGCATCGGCTGCGGACCGTTCCCGGCGCCCGGTGTCGCGCGCATCGTCGTGCCGGAAGCGAAACGCCGCTGGCCCGCCCTGCGCCTGTCGATCGAACTGGGACCGGCCACCGATCTGGTGCCGCAGCTTGCCCAGGGCTCGCTCGACATCGCGCTCTGCCATATCGAGGACATCGAGCTTCCCCCCGGCCTCATGCACCGGCATCTGCAGACCCTGAGTTCGGTCATCCTCGTCCGTCCCGGGCACCCCTTGACGGGGCAGGGTCGCGTTCCCCTCACGGCTCTCGCCGGCTATGGCCTCGCGGGCTTCAAGCCCTACAGCCGCTTCCAGCACTGGTATCGCCGCCACGTCGGGCAGGACGCCGACTTTGCTTTCACCGGCCCTGATTTCGACATTCTGGCGGAAACGGTCGCCCGGTCCGACCTGCTGCTGTTCAGTTCCCACTATCTGGCCGAAACGCTCATGCGCACGCACGGTCTGGTGGAACTGTCGGTGGAGGGGGAGGCGTTCAGCCATCAGGTGCATTGCCTCCGCGCGAGCCGGGTGAAATCCCCCGCCATCGAAGCGGTCGAGACCCTGATGCATGATCTGCTGCACCAGTCAGAGATTGGCGCGTCAACCGCAGGTTGACGCCTTGCCAACATCTGCCCCGCTATGCGGCGCCCGCGACAATGCAGCAGGAAATGGAAAAACAGGCTGCGAGCAGAGGAGACGTAGATGACAGGATATCAGGCCTCCACCACTTGGTCGGGCGTCGCCCGCCGGGCGCTTGCGATCGCATTGCTGGCAGCCGCGCCGCTGTCAGCCCAGTCCGCCAATCCGCTGGTCGATCCCAATGCGGCGAAGGGCCTGCATTTCCACCCGCAGGGTCAGACGGCCTCGCAGTCCACGATCGCGCTGCGCAACGCCGAAAAGGCAGCACTTCCCTTTGCCGATGAACGCGATTTCGCGGAAGCGAAGCGGGGCTTTCTGGCGCCGCTGCCATCCAACACGGTGAAGGCCGATGCCGGTCACATCGCCTGGGATCTCGAAAGCTACAAATGGCTGCTTCAGGACAAGGATTTCGAAAGCATCCATCCGTCGCTGCTCCGCATGGCGCGCCTCAACATGAACACCGGGCTGTATGAGGTGTTGCCTGGCAAGATCTACCAGGTGCGCGGCCTCGATCTCACCAACATCACCTTCGTGAAGGGGGAAAAGGGCTGGATCGTCTTCGATCCGCTCACCACGATGGAAGTCGCGCGCTACGCGCTCAACTTCATCAACGACAAGCTCGGCAAGCGGCCGGTCACGGGCGTCGTCTATTCGCACAGCCATATCGATCACTTCGGCGGCGTGCGCGGCGTGGTGGATGAAGCGGATGTCCGCGCGGGCAAGACGGTGATCATCGCGCCGCCCAATTTCATGCACGAGGCGATCTCGGAAAATGTGTTCGCCGGCAACGCGATGACACGGCGCAGCCGGATCCAGTATGCCACGATCCTGCGGCGCTCGCCGTTCGGCCATGTCGATCAGTCGCTGGGCAAGAATGTCTCGGCCGGCGTGCCCACGCTGATCGCGCCGACCCACGTCATCAGCCGGAATCTCGAGGAGTTGACGGTCGACGGCGTGAAGATGGTGTTCCACGACACGCCCGACACCGAGGCCGTGACGGAGATGAACACCTGGTTCCCGGAATGGAAGGCCTTCTGGGCGGCCGAGAATGTCACCGCCACCATCCACAACATCTATACCCTGCGCGGCGCGCCCGTCCGCGATGCCGCCAACTGGTCGAAGCAGATCAACCAGGCCATCCACCAGTTCCCCGACATGGAGGTGATGTTCGCGTCCCACCACTGGCCGCGCTGGGGCAATGCGCGCGCGATGGAGGTGCTTCGCGCCCAGCGGGATTTCTACGCCAACATGCATTCGCAGGCGCTGCATCTCGCCAACCAGGGCGTCTCCGTGAACCAGGTGCACAACATCTATCAGGTTCCGAAAAGCCTGCAGCAGCAATGGGCGGCGCGCAGCTATCATGGCGCCACCAAGAACAATGTCCGCGGCATCATCAACCGCTATCTCGGCTTCTGGGATGGCAACCCCTCCAATCTCGATCCGCCCCCGTCCGAAGTGACCGGGCGGCTGTTCGTCGGGATGATGGGCGGGGCTGCGCCGATGATCGCCAAGGGGCGCGAACTGAACGCGGCCGGCCGCTATCGGGAAACGGCGCAGATCCTCCAGCACCTCGTGTTCGCGGAACCGCAGAACCAGGAAGGGCGCAACGTGCTGGCCGATGCCTATGAACAGCTCGGCTACCAGGACGAAAGCACCAGCTTCCGCAATTCCTATCTTCAGCTGGCGGCCGAACTGCGCAGCGGGATTGCCGAAGGCACGGCCGCCAATTCGGCCAGCCCGGATATCGTCAGCGCCATGGAAACGGGCCAGTGGCTCGACTTCCTCGGCATCAGCATGGACAGCCGCAAGGCAGAAGGCATGGCGTGGACGGTCAACCTGATCACGCCCGACAACGGCCAGAAGTTCAAGATCGAAATGTCGAACGCCACCCTCACCAACATCGAGGGCTTCACCGATCCCAAGGCGAACCTCACGATCACGCTGAACCGCACGGATCTCACGCAGGTGATGCTGGGCGCAAAGAGCTTCGAACAGCTGGAGGCCGAAGGAAAGGCGCGCTTCGAAGGCGATCGCAGGCCCTTCAACGAGCTGCGCTCGATCCTCACCGTCTTCTCGCCGGACTTCGAGATTTTCCCCGGCACCAGGAACGCACGGCAGGTGCCGTCCACCGCAAAGCCCTTCCAGTATGTGGTCAGTCCGATCGGCATGTCGGAATAGCCCGCTGCCCGCCGCCATGCGCCCAATAATCAGGGTTCATGGCGGCCCGCGGCTGGGCTAGACGGGCAGGCGATGCCCGTTGATCCGAACCCGCTCGAGGATTTCCGCCAGGCGCTGGCCGCCGGCATGCGCGCCCTTGGCCGCCGCCCCGAATTCGAACTGGCCTACACGGCCGACAAGCCCGCCTGCCACGGCGATCAGGCGCGCGTGCCGCAACCCTCGCGCACCTTGTCTGCCGAACAGGCGGCCGAAGCGCGCGGCTGGGCCGACAGTTTCGCCCTTCGAACCCGCCTGCATGACGCGAAAACCCATGCAAGGGTCGATGTCGGCCCCGGCTTGCCGCGGGAAATGCTCAACGCCGCCGAACAGGCCCGGATCGAAGCCGTCGGCGGACGGGACATGGCAGGCGTGTCGCTGAACCTCCGCCGCATGCTCGACACGCGCATGAAGGCGGATCCGATCGCCCGCGCCCGCACCCCCGATGAAGTCCCGCTGGCGACCGCCGTGGGCCTCATCGTTCGCGAACGGCTGACGGGCCAGCCGGTGCCCGACAGCGCCGCGAACGGCGTGGACATGGTCCGCGCCCGGCTGGAGGAGGAAGCCGGGGCCCATCTCGACCAGCTCGCCGCCAGCATCGACGACCAGACGGCTTTCGCAGACGCCTTCCGCCGCGTGCTGGCGGATCTTGGCCTCGCCGACGATCCAGACAGCCCGGACGACGAGCAGGGACAGGACGACGATCAGGACGAGGAACAGGACAGCCAGGGCGAGGACGAGGGCGACGAAAGCGCCGAGGCCCAGTCCGCCCAGCAATCCGTCGAATCCCGCTCTGAGGAACAGGAGGGCGGAGACTCGGAGGGCGAGACGGAAGAGGTCGAGAGCGAGACCGACATGTCGTCCGACGCGGAACCGGGCGACGAGGGCGAGGACGGCATGATGCCCTGGCGCCCGAACCTGCCCGACAGCAAGCTGCCGCCCGATTTCACCTACCGCGCCTGGACGGCCGAGTTCGACGAGGTGGTGACGGCCGAAGAGCTGTGCGATGCGGAAGAACTGACCCGCCTGCGCGGCTATCTCGATCAGCAGCTCGTCAGCCTGCAGGGGGCAGTCACCAAGCTTGCTAACCGGCTCCAGCGCCGCTTGATGGCGCAGCAGAACCGCAGCTGGGAATTCGATCAGGAAGAAGGGCTGCTCGATCCCGCCCGCCTCACCCGCGTCGTTGTCCAGCCCGAACATGCGCTCAGCTACAAGGTGGAGCGCGACACGGATTTCCGCGACACGGTCGTCACCCTCCTCATCGACAATTCCGGCTCCATGCGCGGCCGCCCCATTTCCATTGCCGCCATCTGCGCCGACATCCTGGCCCGCACACTGGAACGCTGTGCCGTGAAGACAGAGATTCTCGGCTTCACCACCCGCGCCTGGAAGGGCGGGCAGAGCCGGGAGAAATGGCTCGCGAATGGCCGCCCGCAAAAGCCCGGCCGGCTGAACGACCTCAGGCATATCGTCTACAAGCAGGCGGACGCCCCCTGGCGCCGCGCCCGCCGCAATCTGGGCCTGATGATGCGCGAAGGGCTGCTGAAGGAAAATATCGACGGCGAAGCCCTGCTGTGGGCGCACAACCGGCTGATCGGCCGCTCCGAGGACCGGCGCATCCTGATGGTGATCTCCGATGGCGCGCCGGTGGACGACAGCACGCTGTCCGTGAACTCCGGCAATTATCTGGAACGGCATCTGCGGCAGGTGATCGGCTGGATCGAGGCGAAGAGCCCCGTGGAGCTGATCGCCATCGGCATCGGCCACGACGTCACCCGCTATTACAGCCGCGCCGTCACCATCATGGATGCCGAACAGCTGGGCGGCGCCATTGTCGAACAGCTGGCCGCCCTGTTCGAGGAGGACAAGGGTGCGGGCAGGGGCGCCCGCCGGGGCAGCCGCTAACGCGGGAGCCCGCGCAGAAAGTCCAGCAGCAGCCGCGTCACCTCATCCGGCTTTTCCTGCTGCACCCAGTGCCCGGCGCCCGGCACCAGCGTTGTTCCGCGCCAGTCCGCGCCCGCGCGCTGGCCCATTGCCTCCAGCGCGCCGGGGTTCTGGTGGATGCCCCAGTCCCGATCACCGGCGATGAAGCAGGCGGGCCCTTCAATGCGCCGTCCCGCGAACAGCTCGAAATCGGCCTGAAACCGCCCGCTGGTGATCGCGCGATACCACAGCAACCCGCCGCCGAAGCCGGTGCGGCCAAAGTTCCGCGCATAGACATCAAGCTGCGCATCGGTCAGCCAGGGCGCTTCGCCGGCCGCATAGGGCAGCACCGCTTCCGCCATCCCCTTGTCCAGCGGCATCACATAATAGTCGGGCAGTTTCGCCAGCTCTTCCGCAGTCCACCCCTTCAGCGCAAACGGCTCGTTGCCGGCCCAGTCCCCGCTCTTCCCATGGTAATAGGCCCTCAGGAAGGCGCGCATCCCCTGCGCGGGGGCATCCATGTCGGGGGCCGCCGCATCGGTCGAATAATACCACTGATAATGTTTGCGCCCCAATCGGGCGAGCGCCGCCTGCCAGTCCGGCACGGCCGGGGCAGGCCGCAAAGGCCAGGCGGGCGCGCCGGGGAAGGGCGCGCTCATCAGCACGCAGGCGCGGAAGATGTCTGGCCGCGCCAGCGCCGCCCATGCGGCGACGGGGCTGCCGAAATCATGCCCCACCACGCAGGCGACCTCCGAATGTCCCAGCGCCGAAACCAGCCCCATCGCATCGCGCGCCAGGTTCAGGATGCGGAACTGCTCCAGCCGGCTGCGGTCCTCGCCCGTCGTCCTGCCATAGCCCCGCTGGTCGGGCGCGACCAAATGGAAGCCGGCTGCCGCCAGCGGCGCGATCTGGTTGCGCCAGCTATAGGCCAGCTCGGGAAAGCCGTGCAGCAGCAGCACCAGCGGGTCGCCGGGATCTCCTGCTTCCAGGATGTGCATCTGAAGCCCGTTGACGTCGGGGATCATGCGGCGCGTCACGCCGGGGGGAAGGGGGGTCTGCATGGCCGCACAGTGCGGCGGCCCGCGCCGCAGGCAAAGCCCGCGAGTCCGTCAGGGTCGCGGCCGGAAAGGGCAGGGCGGGCATCGGCCCGCCCGTCGCTTCAGCACTTCTTCGCGTTCTTGCCGATCACCGCGCCGGTCAGCGCGCCGGCCCCTGCAACCAGCGCGGTTTCGGCCAGGCTTCCGCCGGCCAGCGCGGCCACCGTGCCGGCGCTCGCCGCACCCACGACAGCCGCACGGTCCTTGGATTTGTCCTTGGCACGCTTGCAGCTCTCATAGCTGTCATAGGCCTTGCCGTCGTAAACCCACTGGGTCTTGTCCTTCGCAACGGCGGGCAGCGCGCCGCCGCCCATCACCAGTGCAGCCATCAGGCCAAGGGTCATGTTCCGCATCTGTCGTCTCCTCTCGATGCCCATGCTGGTCCAGGGTGGCTGAACCGGCAATTGCTCTCTCAATCGTCCGCCACCAGCGCCAGCAGTTCGTCGCCGAAGCGGGTCAGCTTGGCGCCCCCGATGCCCGGCACGGCCGCCAGAGCGGACCGGCTGGAAGGCCGCATCGCCGCAATGGCCTTCAGCGCGCTGTCGTGCAGCACCACGAAGGCCGGCACATCCTCGGCCTCCGCCCGGCCGCGCCGCCAGGCACGCAGCTTCTCGAACAGCCCGGCGTCGGCCGCCCCCAGTTCGGCGCCCGCCCGCTCGGCCCGCTTCGTCCGCGTCCGCCGCTCCGGCGCCCAGTCAGAGGCGCGCACCGAAACCACTTCCTCGCCCTTCAGGATGGCGCGCGCCGCAGGCCCCAGGCGCACGCCGCCATGCTCATCCCGCGCCAGCGCGTCATGCGCTTCCAGCAGCCGCCCCAGCTTCAGCCACTGGGCGTCGGCCAGATCGCCGCCGATCCCGAACACCGAAAGCCGGTCATGGCCGAAGCGAAGCACCTTCTCGTCCGCAAGGCCGCGCAACACCTTCGCCACATGCGAAACGCCGAACATCTGCCCGGTGCGATACACGGCAGACAGCAGCTTGCGCGCCTCCTCCGTCACGTCCAGCGTCGCCGGCGCTTCCAGGCAATTGTCGCAGTTCCCGCACGGCTTCGGGTCCGGCTCTCCGAAATGCGACAGCAGCGGCACGCGTCGGCAGCCCAGCGTCTCGGCCCAGGCGGCCAGCTTGCGCAGCATCTCCAGCTCATGCGCCTTGCGTGCGTCGTCCGCCTCGCCATCGTTGATCCGCTGCCGCGCCAGCGTCACATCCTGCGGCCCCCAGAACAGCATCGCCACCGAAGCCGCGCCGTCGCGCCCGGCGCGCCCGGTTTCCTGATAATAGGCCTCGATCGATTTCGGCAGGCCCATGTGCACCACGAAGCGGATGTCCGGCTTGTCGATCCCCATCCCGAAGGCGACGGTCGCGCACATCACCCCCGCCTCGGTGCGCTGGAACCAGCGCTGATTGGCGCTCCGCTCTTCGGCCGGCAGCCCCGCATGATAGACACGCGCCTCCACGCCCGCTGCCGCCAGCGTCTCGGCGGCCTGCTCGGCCGCATTGCGCGTCTGGCAGTAAACAATGCCCGGCACATCGCCCTGCGCGCGCACGAAGGCGGTCAGCTGCTCGGCGGGCCGCCGCTTCGCCTCCGCCCGGTACTGGATGTTGGGCCGGTCGAACCCGGCCACCAGCAGCCTGTCGGGCGAAATTCCCAGCTGCCCGCAGATGTCGGCCCTTGTCGCGGCGTCGGCGGTGGCGGTCAGGGCGATGCGCGGCACGCCCGGCAACAGGTCGCACAGCGCCTTCAGCCGCCGGTAGTCGGGGCGGAAATCATGCCCCCACTGGCTCACGCAATGCGCCTCGTCGATGGCGATCAGGCTGACAGGCCCTTGCGCCACCAGGCTGCGGAACCCCTCCATCGCGGCCCGCTCGGGCGCCACATACAGAAGGTCCAGCTCGCCCGCGCGGAACGCCCGCACGGTTTCCGCCCCGTCGCCGGACTGGCTGTTCAGCGCAGCAGCCCGCACGCCTGCCAGCGCCATGGCCCGCACCTGATCCGCCATCAGCGCGATCAGCGGCGAAATCACGATCCCGCATCCCGGCCGGCAGATCGCCGGGATCTGATAGCACAGGGATTTGCCCGCCCCGGTGGGCATCACCAGCGCAACGTCGCGCCCGGCGACCACGTCCGCGATCACCTCGCCCTGCACCCCGCGGAACCCCTCGAAGCCGAAAACGGAGTGCAGCGCTTCGAGGGGGTCGCGAATCATGGAAGGGTCATAGCAACAGATCGGCCGCCAGAAAGGCGAAGAAGAAGCCGACCGCCCAGATCGCGGCCGAAATCCCCAGCATCCACGTGCTGAACGTCCTCAGCCGCGCACAGGCGCGGGCCTGCGCCGCGTCCGCGGGGCAGGGCAGCAGGCGCGCGCGCCAGTGCATCCATCCCGCGAACGCCAGCATCAGCCCCGATCCCGCGAACAGCCAGGCCTTGTATTTCGTCAGCGCCACCAGCCAGGGGGCCGCCGAAACAAGCCCGGCCAGGCTCGCCCCCAGCCCCAGCGTCACCAGCAGCGCCGGAAGGGCGCAGCACAGCAGCGTGGAGGTGGAGGCGAACAGGCTCAGCGTCGGCGCCAGCGTGTCGCGAACGCCAAGCGCTCTCACAGCACCTTCCGATCAACGCCGGTCACATTATAGCCGCTGTCGGTGATCAGCTTCCTCAGCGTCGCATCGTCCAGCGTCGCATTGGCTTTCAGCTTCAGGTGAACCTCGCCCTTGTCCAGATCCACATGCACGCCGGACACATCGTCGCGCTTCTTCATCATCGCTTCGATCGAACGGGCGCAGAAATCGCACACCAGCCCGTTCACCTTCACCGTCACCAGTTCCGGCGTCGGCGCGGCGGCAACGGGGGGGCGGCCGCCAGAAACAGGGCAGTCATCAGCATTTTCATGGGATATCCTCTCAGAATCGAATTTGGGAATTCAGGATCAACCCGCCGCGATCGGTCACCCCGGCCTCGACGAGCAGCTTGCGATAGAAAAGACGGGCGACCAGCGCGGGCTGCACCTCGTCGGCCATGCCGCTGTCGCGCTTCAGCTGCGCGAGCAGCCACAGGTGCGCATCGCCATAGTCGCCTTCGTAGGGCGCCCAGCCGATCCGGCCCGTCTTCGGGCGGAAGTGAAGGCCGGAAGGCCAGCAACACATCAGACGGCGCATCGGCCAGAGGCATCCCCGGCAAGGCCCAGATAGCCGCCAGCATCAGGCAGCCGCCGGCGCATCCATCCGGGCAGCAATCAGGGGCCCTTGTCGTCTGTGCCTTCTCCGCCGGCGCCGCCTCGGCGGAATCGCCATGGCAGGGCAGGTCCGCGCTCGCCGTTGCCGCCACAGGTGCAATTGGCGCCACGGGCATCTGCGCCATGGCGGCGGCATGGCTGCTTTCCAGCGCAAGCGCCAGCAGCGCGAACAGGGCAGTGAACCACCGGGCCATCGCCGCCACATTGGCGTCCTGGCCCTCTCGCGCAATTATCCCGGCCGCGCTACGCAGGGCCATGCCCGAAATCCAGCTCCTCGATCGCGGAGACGGCGTCCGTCTCGCCACCCGCTTCCAACCCGGTCGCGGCCCCGTGCTCATGTTCCTGCCCGGCTACATGTCGGACATGTCCGGCACCAAGGCGCAGCATCTTCTCCGCTGGGCCGCAGCCACCGGACGCGCCTGCCTGCTCTTGGATTATTCCGGCTGCGGGGCCTCGGAAGGCGAGTTCGACAACGGCTCGATCCGCCGTTGGGCGGCGGACGCGAAGGCCGTGGCGGATGCGCTGGCGCCGGGGCCGTTGCTCCCGGTCGGTTCCTCCATGGGCGGCTGGATCATGCTCCATCTGGCGCTCAGCGATCCGTCGCGCATCCACGCGCTTGTCGGCATCGCCGCTGCCCCGGATTTCACCCGCTGGGGCCTGTCGCTCGATGCCGCCGATGTCGAACGGCTCGCGCATCAGGGCTTCACCACGCGCCCGTCCGCCTATGCCGACAGCCCCTATCGCTATAGCCGCACGCTGGTGGAGGATGCCGAGGGGGCCTGCCTGCTGTCCGGCGCGGTCCCGCTCGATTGCCCGGTGCGCCTGCTGCATGGCGAAGCCGATCCCGATGTGCCCTGGCAGGTCAGCCAGCAACTGATGGGCGCGCTCCGCTCAACCGACGTTCAGCTGACTCTTGTGAAAGGCGGCGATCACCGTCTCTCCGCCCCGTCTGATCTCGCCCTGCTGGAACAGACGTTCGAAAGCCTCGCGCCATGAAGCCTGCCCTCATCCTGCTCCTCCTCGCCGCCGCCCCGGCGCTCGCGCAAGAGACCTATGATCCCTCGCTCGATCCCAAGCGCTACGACGGCTGCGTCCGCGCCATCCCAACCGATGCGCAAAAGGCAGAGGAATTCGCGATCCAGTGGCAGGCGCTGGGCGGCGGCCTTCCGGCCCGTCACTGTCAGGCGCTCGCCCAGCTGCAGCAGGGCCGGAACGCCGCAGCCGCCGTGACCCTCTCAAAGGCGGCGCAGGCCGCCGAAGCGCAGAAAAGCCCCATGGCCGCCGATTTCTGGGGACAGGCGGGCAACGCGGCGCTGCTCGCAGGCGATGCGAAGGGCGCGGTCACTTATTTTTCCAGCGGCATCGTCGCGGCCGGCGAATTCGCCCCGGTGCGCAGCGCCAACCTGCTGATCGATCGTGCGCGGGCCCACACCGAACTCGCTGACCTCGGATCGGCGCGCGCCGATCTGGACAAGGCCCTGGCCCTGTCGCCCGCAGAACCTGCCGGCTGGCTCCTCTCTGCCGCGCTTGCGCGCCGGCAGAATGATCTGCCCCGCGCCCGCACCGATATCGCAAAGGCGGCAGAGCTGTCTCCGGCGGATGCCGATGTGCAGTTCGAACAGGGGGCGATCCTGGCGGCGTCCGGGGATATCCCCGCTGCCCGCAAGCTGTGGGGACAGGTGGTGACGCAGGCCCCCGGCACGGACGCCGCAAAGCTCGCCGCGCGCGCGCTGAACGAGGCGCCCGCCCAATGAAACACGCCCGATGAAGCTGGAATTTACGCGGCTGGGGGGCAAGCATGACCGCCTCACCATCACCCGTTCGGATGGCAGCACCACCGCCGTCGACTGTCCGAAGCAAGGCATGATCCCACACGACATGGTGCATTATGCCGTCGAATCCGTGCTGCAGGGCCGGGGCTTCCTCGCCAATGTCGCGCAGGGGGCGGATGCAGGCTTCACCGATGGGTCCAGCGCACAGGCCGAACCGATCGAACGCCTCGTCGAAACGATGCAGGCCGACACATGGTCGATGGGCGGCCAGACACCGGTCGAAGAGCTGATCGCCCTTTACGAACTCGGCTGCGAGGCGCGGGGCCATGCCGCTGCACCTGTGTCGGCCGAGGATATCGCCGCCATTCGCACCTGCATGGCCGACCTCGCCCGGCAATGGGCAGACGTGCCGCAGAACGGAAGCCTGGTCCTCAATCTCTGAGGAAGAGCGCGACCAGCTCCGGCCGAAGGCGCGCTGGGCGCTTCAGCTCGCGGTCCATGATCACCCAGGTCGTGCGCGCCTCCACCCGCAGGCTGCCATCCTGGCCGCTGATCGTCGTGCAGCGGTCGAAGCGCGCGCCCTTGGGGTTTTCGCCCCAGGTTTCCGCCCACAGCGTTTCGCCGGCGAAGCTGGCGGCGCGATAATCGATCTCCTGCCGGGAAATCACCCACAGATACCGCGCCTGCGCCTCTGCCGGGGCCACGGCGGCCCAATGCGCGGTCGCAACCTCCTGCAGCCACTTCACATAGACGATATTGTTCACATGCCCGTTCTCGTCGATGTCGGCTGCCGCGGGGTGCAGCGCCACCCGGAACGGGGATGTCGTCACGCCTTCATCTGCCCGTCCAGCGCCATCAGGATGAAGGCGAACTCCTCCGCCGTCTCGCGCAGCCGTTCATAGCGGCCGGATTTGCCGCCATGGCCCGCCCCCATGTTGATCTTCAGCAGCAGCACATTGTTGTCGGTCTTCACCGCGCGGATGCGCGCCGCCCACTTCGCCGGTTCCCAATAGGTCACGCGCGGATCCGAAAGCCCGCCGGTGATCATCATCGGCGGGAAGGGGCCGGGCAGCGCCTGCTCATAGGGCGACAGGCGGATCAGCCGCTTCAACACCACCTCGTCCTTGCGCGGATCGCCCCATTCCGGCCATTCGCCCGGCGTCAGCGGCAGCGTGTCGTCCAGCATGGTGTTCACGATGTCCACGAACGGCACATGCGCCACGATCGCGCCCCACAGCTGCGGCGCCTGCATCACCGCCGCGCCCATCAGCCAGCCGCCCGCCGATCCGCCGCTGGCGCTGTTCAGCCCCGGTCGCCCGAAGCCCTGTGCGTTCAGGAACCGCGTCGCATCCACGAAGTCGTTGAAGGTGTTTTCCCGCTTTTCCAGCTTGCCATCCAGATACCATTGGTACCCCAGGTCGTCGCCGCCGCGTGTATGCACGATCGCATAGGCAAAACCCCGGTCCAGCAGCGAGAGGCGGGCGGACGAGAAGCTGGGCGGCGTGGCGATGCCATAGCTGCCATAGCCATAGACATGCAGCGGCCACTTGCCGTCCTTCGCATAGCCGCGCTTGTACACCACCGAAACGGGCACCTTCGTGCCGTCGCGCGCCGGGGCATAGAGCCGCTCGGTCGCATACTGGCTGGCATCATAGCCCGACGGGATCTCCTGCACCTTCAGCGTCGCCAGCGTCGAGGCCGCCACGTCATAGTCGAACACCGTCGCCGGCGTGACCATCGAGGAATAGCTGATCCTCAGCGCAGGCGCGTCCGGCTCGGCATTGGTGCCCAGGCTCGCGGTATAGCTGTCCTCCGGGAACTTCACCCGCCGGTCCTTGCCGTCGGGGAAGATCAGCCGGATCTGGTCCAGCCCGCGCAGCCGCTCCTCCACCGCCAGATAGGAGCGGAAGGCGGTGATGTCCGTCAGATAGACATCGTCCGATCCCGCCACCAGCGTCGTCCAGGTCCCCGGATCGGCAACGGGCGCGGTGGCGATGCGGAAGTTCACATGATCGTCGTTGGTCAGCACGAACAGCGTGTCGCCGCGCGCGTCGATCGTATAGCGCACGTCCGTCTTGCGCGGCTTCACCAGCACGGCGGGCTTCGCCGGGTCAGAGGCATCCAGCAGCCGCACGTCGTTCGTCGTCTGCGTATAGCTGTTCAGCAGAATCCACTTCCGGTCCTGCGTGATGGAGGGCTGCACCCAGAATCCGGCGTCGGGCTCGTCGTACAGAAGCTCGCTCTTCGGCGCGCCCAGCCGGTGCAGCCAGGCCTTGGTCGGCCGCCATTCGGCAGACGCCTGCGCCCAGACCAGCGATTTCGAATCCGTGCTCCACGCCACGCCGCCCAGCGAATCCGGGGCGACCGTCTCGATGTCCGCGCCCGATGCCAGGTCGCGGATCATCAGCGCATAACGCTCCGACCCGTTGGTGTCGGTCGAATAGGCCATCAGCCGGCCATCGGGTGAAACGTCCAGCGTGCCCAGCCGGAAATAATCCTTCCCCTCGGCCAGCTTCGGCTCCGAAAGGATCAGCGTCGCCTCGCCGCCGCCACGCGGGCGCCGATACCAGTTGCGATACTGCCCGCCCGCCTCGAACGCCCACCAGTATAGCCAGTCGCCGTCGGCATAGGGCACGGAGGAATCATCCTCCTTCATCCGCCCCTTCATCTGCTGGAACAGCGCCTCCGTCAGCATGGAGGCGTCGCCCATCCGATCCTCGAAATAGGCGTTCTCGGCCTTCAGATAGGCCAGGATCTCGGGGTCGTCGACCTTGGGATAGTCCTTGTCCCGCAGCCAGGCATAGGGATCCTCGATGGTGATGCCCTGCACCGTGAACCTGTGGTTGCCACGGCGTGCGACAGGAGGCTTCATGCGGGCCTTTCCGGTTTCGGCGAGAAGGGGTTGGGCGGGCAGGGCAGCGACAAGGCTGCCGGCGACGAATGTGCGGCGATCCATGCGCCCAGTCCTAGCCGGGCGCGCGGCGCCGGGGCAAGCAGGCTTCAGCGCCGGATCAGCACCAGCGCGGCAAGCACCATTGTCGCACCCGCCAGTTCCAGCGGGCCCAGCACTTCCCCGAACAGCAGCCACCCCGCCGCGGCAGACACCATCGGCTGCACCAGCAACCCCACGCCGATCACCGGCGCGGGCAGCCGCCCGCTGGCGAACACCATCAGCCCCTGCCCGACAAGCTGGCTGGTGATCGCCAGCGCGATCACCGGCCGCCAGTCGGCGGGCCAGATCGATCCCGGTTCAATCAGTGCGGCCGGCAGCAGGAACATCACCGACGCCAGCGTAGACATCGCCAGCACCACCGATGTCGGCAGCCGGTCGCGCAGGCCCATCACCACGATCAGATATCCGGTGTAGAAGGCAGCAGCCAGCAGGCTCAGCGCGTCGCCGGCCAGATGCTTCGGGCTCAGCTGCGCGCTGGTTCCCAGCAGCAGCAGCGTCCCCGCCCCGGCAAGCGCCAGCGCCTTCAGCGTGCTTGCGCCGGGATGCTGGCCCTTCACCAGGATCGACCAGCCGGCCAGCATGAAGGCGGCCGTGTTCCCGAACAAAGTCGCATTTGCGATGGACGTGCGAACGATCCCCAGGTGCCAGGTCGCGAGGTCGGCGGCAAAGAACAGCCCGGACAGAATCGCAAGCCCCCAGGGCAGCGCCGCCGGCTTCAGCCCCCTGCCGCGCTGCGTCCACAGGGCCACCAGCAGCAGCACCGGCGCCGCCAGCGCCATCCGCCAGAAGGCAGCCGCCACCGGCCCCGTGTCCGACAGGCGCACCAGCACCGGCCCGAACGCCAACAGCACGGATGAAAGAATGAGCGCGGCGAGCGGCCAAGGCGAACTCGATGATGGATCATTTGAAAATTGCTTCAGATCGGACACATTTTACCCCGGCGCAATCTTTGGGACATCAATCCGATCTGCTTGCACCGAACAGCACTTGAAAACCAGAATCGCCCCATATAAAAAATGACCATATCAAGTTGGGGGCTGACTATGTTTAAGATATTTTGCGCCGTTGTTATTGGATTGATTTCAACTCAGTCCCTAGCCGTCACTATCGTTAAAAAGACATTTGTGCTGAAGCCGTCCTCTTTAAATTATATTTATATTAGCGCCGGAAGAAATCAAATTCAAGAAATGGTATTTGGCGCCTATGCAACGGGAGAATGGTGCACCAATACATATACAATGCCTGGAGAATCAATGAGATGCGAAGGACCGGATTCGCTGTATAACGCATGGGAATGCGTAAACGATATTTGTGGAGATTTTTTTGGCGGAGCGCACCCGTTGCTAGAAAAGCCAAAAGTTGTATTTGGTTTGGAGTCCTCGAGAATTAGGGCTGCGTCATTTGACAGCTACAAGTGGTGGGATTCTCCGGGCGTTTGGTACCATTATTTCTATGATCCAACAAATTTTTATATCAATCTGACCTTGAAGGATGGTATTGATCCAAGCGCCGTTAATGTGGATCTGCAATTTGTTCGTTCATTGCCTGCTGTTCCAGAGCCTGCGCTGTGGATTTCAATGATTTTCGGATTTCTGAGTATCGGTGCGGTGTTGAGACGTCGGTCTAAACCTGCGTTGATTTGACGAACGCCCGCAGGTCCGCCAGCAGCAGGTCCGGCTCTTCCAGCCCGGCGAAATGGCCGCCGTGCGGCATGTCGGTCCAGTGGACGACATGATAGCCCCGTTCCACCATGCTGCGCGGCGGGAAGGCCAGCAGATCATGCGGGAAGGCCGCAACGCCTGTCGGCACCTCGATCCGCCGGCCCTCGGGGATGGAAAAGCCGCCTTCCAGGAACATGCCGCGATAGAGCCATGTGGCCGACAGGAAACTGCGCGTGGACAGATACACCATGATGGTGTCCAGCATCGTGTCCAGACCGAAAGGCGGATCGACATGCCCGGTCGAAAGATCTGACCAGCCGCAGTATTTCTCCGCCAGCCAGGCCGCCACGCCCATCGGCGAATCCATCATCGCAAAGCCCAGGCTCTGCGGCTTTGTCGCCTGAAGCTGAAGATAGGCGGTTTCCGTCGCGCGGATCTGCAACGCCCATTGCATCCAGCGCTTCTCGTCGTCCGTCCGGGGCGTCATGTCGGCCGATCGCAGCCCGTATCCGTTCAGGTGGATGGCCTGGACCGCCGCGCTCTCCAGCCCGATCCAGCCGCCGATCACGCAGCCCCAGTCACCCCCCTGATAGATGAAGCGGTCATAGCCCAGCACCGCCATCAGCCGGTCGTACAGCTTCGCCACGGCGCGCGGGCCGATCGGGGATTTCGGCCGGTCGCTCCAGGCGTATCCGGGCAGCGAAGGCGCCACCACATGGAAGGCCGGCGCCGACGGGTCCTCCGGCTCGGCCAGCCGGCGATAGATGGTCTCGAACTCGATGATCGATCCCGGCCAGCCATGGGCGATCAGCAGCGGGCGCGCATCCGCCCGGCTTGATTTCAGATGCAGGGCGTGCAGGCGGAAGCCGGGTTCCACCTCCACCCGCACATGCGGAAAGCCGTTCAGCCGGTCAACGGTCGCCGCCCAGTCATGCGACGTCAGCCAATGTTCGCGAAGCCGCTCCATATAGGCCCGGTTCGCGCCATGCTCCCAGCGATGGCCTTCCGGCTCCTCGAAGAAGCGGAATTCCTCCACCCGGCGCCGGATCCAGGCCAGCTCGTCCGGGTTCACCGGGATCTCGAAGGGCGTCACGCTCATGCCGCGCGCCTTTCGCCGCCCTTCAGTTCGCGCCGGATCGATTCCGCCACCTTTTCCGCGATCATGATGGTCGGCGCATTGGTGTTCCCGCTCACCAGGAACGGCATCACCGAGGCGTCCACCACCATCAGCCCTTCCACCCCGTTCACGTTCAGGGCGATGTCGCACACGGCCTCGGCGTCCAGCCCCATCCGGCAGGTGCCGACGGGGTGATAGATCGTCTCTGCCCAGTCGCGCAGCTTCGCTTTCAGCGCGTCCCCCTGCACCGCCTCGCCCGGCCAGGCTTCGCCGTCGTTGTATCTCGCCAGCGCCGGCTGGCGGCCGATCGCGCGCGCCAGTTCCACGCCCTTCGTCAGCGTGTCCATGTCCTCAGGGGCAGACAGGTAATTGGGGTCGATCGCCGGATGCGCCATCGGGTCCGGGGATTTCAGCCAGATGGATCCCCGGCTTTCTGGCCGCACCTGGCACACATGCACCTGATAGCCGTGCTGCGGCTGCAGCCCGCCGACGCCATGTGCATTCCCCTTCACCGGCATGAAGTGCATCTGGATATCGGGCGCGGCCAGCCCGGGGCGGGTGGAAACAAAGGCGCCCGCCGCCGTCGGCATATAGCTGGCGGCTCCCTGCTTGCGCAGCATCCAGTTCAGGCCGGTCCAGATCTTCACCAGCGGATTGGTGTTGGAATTCAGGGTGATCGGCTGGTTGCAGTTCCACTGCACCAGCACGTCCAGGTGATCCTGCAGATTCTGGCCCACCTGCGCCCGGTCCGCCACCACGGGCAGGCCCAGCTTCTTCAGTTGCGCGCCCGGCCCCACGCCCGACAGCATCAGAAGCTGCGGCGAATTGATCGCCCCGCCGCTCAGGATCACGCGCCGGCCCTTCACCAGCTGCCCGCCGGAATAGCGCACGCCCACCGCCCGCTTCCCTTCGAACTCCACCCGTTCGGCAAGCGCCCCGGTGATGATCGTCAGGTTCGGCCGCCGCCGCGCCTCGTCCGTCAGATAGGCGCGCGCGGCAGACCAGCGCTGCCCGTCGCGGATCGTGGAATCATAGCTGCCCGCGCCTTCGAACTGCGCGCCGTTGAAGTCGTCGGTGCGCGGCCACCCGGCTTCCACGGCCGCATCGATGAAGGCGTTGTTCAGCACATGCGGCAGCATCCGCCGCGTCGTCGCCAGCGGCCCGCCCGCGCCATGCCACTCGCTGGATCCCCGGTCGGAATCCTCGGCCTTGCGGAAATAGGGCAGCACATCCGCCCAGCCCCAGCCGGTGCAGCCCACCTGCGCCCACCGGTCGTAATCGCTGGAATGGCCGCGGATATAGACCATCCCGTTGATGGAGGAGGAGCCGCCCAGCGTCTTGCCGCGCGGCCAGTAGAGCCTGCGCCCGTTCAGATGCGCCTGGGGTTCGGTCCAGAAATTCCAGTTCAGCTCGCTCTGCTTTTCCGGCGGGATGATCTCGCCGATGCCCGCCGGCATGTGGATCATCATCGCCTTGTCGGGGCTGCCCGCTTCCAGCAGCGCAACGCGCGTGCCCGCATCTTCCGACAGCCTCGCCGCCAGTGCGCATCCGGCCGACCCGGCACCCACGATCACGAAATCGAAATCCGTCACTTTGTCATCCTCCCGCCTTCTCCCAAAGGCTCATGCGCCCCCTCCTAGCCCACGCCCTTTCGCGGAGCCAGCCTCCGCATAATGCGGAACCCGCAACGACGAGCCGAGCCGCCGCCTCTTGCCCCGGCCGGGTCAGTGGCTAGGAAGAAGCCATGCGTCGCATCCTCCTGACCCTGTCGCTGTCCCTTGCCCTTGCCGGCTGCACCATGGGCGATGTCGAACCCCAGCGCCGCCATGCGCCCGTCATGCGCTCCATGCCCGACCTGTTCGATTGCCTGCGCGTCAACCGCCTCGCGCTCGTGTCCGCGCATCGCGGGCAGAAGGATCCGCTGGCGGCTGAAAACAGCCTCGCCAGCTTCACCAACACGGTGGAACGCGGCCCCATCTTCATCGAGATCGACATCGCCAGTTCGGCCGACGGCGTGCTGATGCTGATGCACGACGCCACGCTTGACCGCACCACCACCGGCACGGGGCCGCTCGCGGACAAGGACTATCGGGATCTTCGCCGCCTCTGGCTGAAAGACGGCAAGGGCGAGATCACCGAGGAACGCATCCCCACGCTGGAAGAGGCGCTCGTCTGGGCGCGTCGCAACGGCGCGGTCCTCCAGCTCGATCTGAAGCCCGGCGTTCCGCTGGCCGAGGTGCTGGCCCATGTCCGCGAGAACCGGATGGAAAATCAGGTCATCCTCATCGCCTACAATCTGGCGGAAACCCGCGCGGCCCTCGCCCGCGCGCCGGACATGATGATTTCCGCCGGCGCCCGCAACGCAGGCGAACTGCCCGCCGTCCTCCGCCTGGCCGGCCCGCATATCCTCTATTTCACCGGCACGCAGGAACCGGATGCCGCGCTCATCGCCCGGCTCGATGAACTGGGCGTCGAAGCAATCACCGGCACGCTCGGCGCGCCGGGCAAGCGGCTGGACGACCGTTATCTGGCAGACGGCGACGGCCGCGAATATGCCGAACTCGCCGCCCGCGGCGTGGTGCTGATCGCGACGGACCAGCCGGTGGAGGCCTGGCGCGCCCTGAAAGCCGCCGATCGCGACGGCACGGCCTGCCTTGTGGGAGACAGCAAATGAAGGCGATCCGCTTCGAAGCCCCCGGGGGGCCAGAGGTGATGAAGCTGGTGGAGGTGGGCGTAGGCGAACCCCTCGCCGGTCAGGTGCGCGTCCGCCACACGGCGATCGGCGTCAACTTCATCGACACCTATCACCGCTCCGGCCTCTATCCGATGCCGATGCCCTCGGGCCTCGGCATGGAGGCGGCCGGCATTGTCGAGGCGGTTGGAGACGGCGTCGCCCATCTGAACGTCGGGGACCGGGTGATCTATTTCACCAATCCGCCCGGCGCCTATGCCACCCACCGTGTGCTGGATGCCCGCCCGCTGGTGAAGCTGCCCGACAGCATAACCGACGCGCAGGCCGCTGCCCTGTGGCTGAAGGCCTGCACGGTCGAATCCCTCGTCCAGCGCTGCGCCCGTGTGCAGCCCGGGCAGACCGTGCTGGTGCCCGCCGCCGCCGGGGGTGTGGGCGTGCTGCTCTGCCAATGGCTGAAATCGATGGACGTCACCGTGATCGGCACGGTCGGCTCGCCGGACAAGGCGGATATCGCCCGCGCCGCCGGCGCTGACCATGTGTTGCCCTATGCGGATGTGCCCGCCCGCGTGCGGGAAATCACCAATGGCGAAGGTGTCGATGCCGCGATCGACGGCGTTGGCCGGGCCACGTTCGAAACCTCGCTGGACAGCCTGAAGCGGCGCGGAATCCTCGCCAGCTTCGGCAATGCATCGGGGCCGGTTGCCCCGTTCGAAATGGGCCTGCTCGCCCGCAAGGGCTCGCTGTTCGTCACACGGCCCACCCTGTTCGACTATTACGCCACGGCAGAGGATTTCGCGCAGGGCACGGCAGCCGTGTTCGCGAAGATCTCAGCGGGCGCACTGAAGGCCCATATCGGCCAGACCTTCCCGCTGGCCGATGCGGTGC
>NZ_JAYRCW010000043.1:0-21598 GCF_041909755.1 Sandaracinobacter sp. | reverse complement strand
TCTGGCGGTGCGGTTGACAGCCGACGCCGGGCAGGGCCGCAGCAACTATATCCTGACCTTCGACGACATTTCGCAGCAGCTGTCGGACCAGCGCCGGGCGGCCTGGTCCGACGTCGCGCGGCGGATCGCGCACGAGATCAAGAACCCGCTGACGCCGATCGTGCTGTCGGCCGAGCGGCTGAAACGCCGCTTCGGGCCGGCCGTGGGCGACGGGCGGGAAACCTTTGATGAACTGACCGACACCATCGTGCGGCAGGTGGGCGACCTGCGCCGGATGGTGGACGAATTTTCCGCCTTCGCGCGGATGCCGACGCCGACCTTCCGGCTGGAGAATCTGGCGGAAATCGCGCGGCAGTCGATGTTCCTGGCCGAAGTGGCGACGCCGCAGGTCCGCTTCGCCTTCCATGCCGACGAGGATCTGCCGCTGTTCGTGTGCGACCGGCGGCAACTGGGGCAGGCATTCACGAATATTCTGAAAAATGCCTCGGAAGCCATTGCTTCAAAAGGAGATGGCGCCACTGGCTCCATCTGGATGTCGATCGAACGGCGGGGCGATGCGCTTGTGGTGGAGGTCGCGGACGATGGCTGCGGCGTTCCGCCCGAACTGCGCGCGCGCCTGTTCGAGCCCTACGTGACGACCCGCCCGCGCGGCACGGGGCTGGGCCTCGCCATCGTGAAGCGGATCGTGGAGGATCATCATGGCAGGCTTGACCTGGCGGACCGGGAACCCGCCGGGGCCGTCGCCCGGATGGAGTTCGATCTTGCCGCCAACCACGGATTGCTTCCGCCGCCCGACACCGCAACGTCAGACCCCGAACAGGTGACCAGCTAGATGCCGCTCGACATTCTCGTCGTCGATGACGAAGCCGATATCCGCAGCCTGATGGCAGGCGTTCTGGAGGACGAGGGCTATCGCCCGCGAACCGCCGCCGACAGCGACGCGGCACTTGCCGCGCTGGCGGAACGACGCCCGGCGCTGCTGATCCTGGACATCTGGCTGCAAGGCTCCCGCATGGACGGGCTGGAGCTGCTGGATGCCGTGAAGGCGAAGGATCCGGGTCTGCCCGTGCTGATCATTTCCGGCCATGGCAACCTGGATACCGCTGTGGCCGCGATCAAGCGCGGAGCCTGGGATTTCATCGAAAAGCCGTTCCAGGCGGATCAGCTTCTGATGGCAGTCGCCCGCGCGACAGAGACGGAGCGGCTGCGGCGCGAAGTGGACGAGCTGCGCTCGCTTGCCGGGATCGAGAATGAACTGACTGGGTCAAGCCAGCAGATCAATGCCGTTCGCGCCACGATCAAGCGCGTGGGGGCGACAGGCAGCCGGGTGCTGATCCAGGGGCCCGCCGGATCGGGCAAGGAAGTCGCCGCACGGCTGCTGCACAGCTGGTCAAGCCGGGCGGACCGGCCCTTCGTGGTGGTCGCCGCCGCCCGGATGGAGCCGGACCGGGTGGAGGAGGAACTGTTCGGGGAAGAGCAGGGCGGGGAGCTGGTGCGCCCCGGCCTGCTGGAAGTGGCCGACGGCGGCACCCTGTTCATAGACGAGGTGTCCGACATGCCGCTGACGACGCAGGCGAAGATCCTGCGCGTGCTGACGGACCAGAGCTTTCAGCGCGTGGGCGGCACCCGTGCGATCAAGGTGGATGTGCGCGTGGTGTCTGCGACCGCGCGCGATCTTTCCGGCGAAATCGCCGCCGGCCGCTTCCGCGAGGATCTCTATTACCGGCTGAATGTCGTGCCCGTCCGCCTACCGGCGCTGGCCGATCGGCGGGAGGATATTCCGCACCTCGCGGAATATTTCCTCGCGCGGCTGGCGGCGGAGCGGCGCGTGAAGACGCCAGCGATCACGCCGGATGCGATTGCCGCGCTGCAGGCCTTTGGCTGGCCGGGCAATGTCCGCCAGTTGCGGAACATCGTGGAGCGCACGCTGATCCTGGCGCCCGCCAACAGCACGGACCGCATCGATCTGGAGCATCTTCCGCCGGAACTGACGGCGGAACCGGCCCGGCTGCTGCCCGACCAGGCGGCGCGGTCGATCATGGGCACGCCGCTGCGGGAGGCGCGCGAGGCGTTCGAGCGCGAGTATCTGAAGGTGCAGATCCGGCGCTTTTCAGGGAACATCAGCCGCACGGCGGCCTTCATCGGCATGGAGCGTTCGGCCCTTCACCGCAAGCTGAAGGCGCTGGGCATCGCGGAAACCGACCGAGACGAACCGGAAGGCGCCTGATCGGACGGGGTTAATTCGAGGGCCTCCTTCAACTCCGGGTTGTGCGACGGCACCTCTCGTCATACATGTTCCCGCAGGCAGGCCTGCGCCTGCCGGCCGACCCCGGGCAACGGAGCGGGTGCGGGCGCCACTGCCCGCCAAGAGTTCAAGAAGGCAGTCTGAAATGGCCGAGAAGGCGAAGGCGAACGACAAGGCGAACAACCTGCAGGACGTGTTCCTGAATGCGGTTCGCAAGCAGAAGATTCCGGTGACGATGTTCCTGGTGAATGGCGTGAAGCTGCAAGGGGTCATCACCTGGTTCGACAACTTCTCGGTTCTGCTCAGGCGCGATGGCCATTCGCAGCTTGTCTACAAGCATGCGATTTCCACCGTGATGCCGGCAGCCCCGGTGCAGTTGTTCGATCCTGAGAAGGCGGACGACGAGGATTGATGGAACAGATTGACGCGCCGGCACTGGATCGGCGTGGTTTTGACCAGTCGCTGGGGACCAGTTTCGGCGCCCCGGCGATCGTGGTGCATCCCGTGCTGCCGGGGAAACCCGGCCCCGATGCCCGCTCCCCGGAAGCAAAGCTCGAGGAAATCGAAGGCCTGGCAGCCGCCATCCGCCTGGATGTGCGCGACCGCGAACTTGTGCGCCTGCGCACCATGTCGCCCGCGACCCTGCTGGGAAAGGGGCAGCTGGAACGCCTTGCCGCCGCGGTTCAGGCGCATGAGGCGGAAGTGGTGATCATGGATGCCGCGATCACCCCCATCCAGCAGAAAAACCTGGAAAAAGAGCTGAAGGCCAAGGTGATCGACCGCACCGGCCTGATCCTGGAAATTTTCGGCGAACGCGCGGCGACGGCGGAAGGCCGGCTTCAGGTGGAGCTGGCGCATCTGGAATATCAGGCCGGGCGGCTGGTGCGCAGCTGGACCCACCTGGAACGGCAGCGCGGCGGCTTCGGCTTCCTGGGCGGGCCCGGCGAAACCCAGATCGAAACCGACAGGCGGCTGCTGCGGGACCGGATCGCCAAGCTGAAAAAGGAGCTGGAGGCGGTTCGTCGCACGCGCACCCTGCACCGGGCGCGGCGGCAGCGCGCGCCCAATCCGATCATCGCGCTTGTCGGCTATACGAATGCCGGAAAATCCACGCTTTTCAATCGCCTGACTGGTGCCGAGGTGATGGCGAAGGACCTGTTGTTCGCAACGCTGGATCCCACGATGCGCGCCATCCACCTGCCGGGCGCTTCGCCGGGCGGCACCAAGGTCATCCTGTCGGACACCGTCGGCTTCATCTCGGACCTGCCGACCGAACTGGTCGCGGCGTTCCGCGCCACGCTGGAAGAAGTGATCGAGGCGGATCTGCTGGTGCATGTGCGCGACCTGTCCCACCCGGATACAGATGCGCAGGCAGCCGATGTGCGCGGAATCCTGGCGTCGCTGGGCGTGCTGGAAGGGGAGGGGCGCGTCCCCCTGATCGAGGCGCTGAACAAGGCGGACAAGCTGGACCCGGAAACCCATGCCGCCGCCATCGAGCGCGCCTCCCGCGATCCGGACGTGATCCTTGTGTCGGCGTTGACGGGGGAGGGCATCCCTGAACTGAAGGCCCTGCTGGCGCAGCGGCTGCAGGGCCCCGGAGAGCTTCACGACATCCGCCTGCACCCATCAGACGGCAAGCGGCTGGCCTGGCTGCATGCCCATGGCGAGGTGATCAGCCAGCAGGATGAGGGCGGACAGATCCGCGTGCAGGTGCGGCTGACCCCGGACGACGAGCGCCGCTTCCGGGCGCTGTGAGGCGGGCCTGTTCAGCCGGGCAGGGCGCCTTTGGCCGATTGCCACAACTGCTCCTGCTCATCCAGTGAAAGAGTTTCGAATCCAGCAACCTGCTCGATTTTCCTGAATCTTTGTTCGAACTTCCGGTTGGCCTGCCGCAGAGCCTCTTCCGGGTCTATCCCCAGCTTGCGGGCATAGTTGGCGGCCGCGAACAGCAGATCGCCGGCTTCCTCAGCCCGCTCCTCGTCGGTTTCGGCGGCAGCCACTTCGTCCAGTTCCTCGTGGATCTTCGCCAGCGGGCCGGATGCATCGGGCCAGTCAAACCCCTTGCGGGCCGCCCGGCTCGCGAGCTTTTCGGCGCGCGTCAGCGCGGGGAGGGCGAGCGCAATCCCGTCCAGTACCGACTGGCGCGGCTTTTCCGCGGCCTTGATCTCTTCCCATGTCGCGCGGACATCCGCCGCGCTTGCCGGGCCGGCATCGGGGCCGAAAATGTGCGGATGCCGCCGCTCCATCTTCGCGCAGATCGCATTCGCCACATCGGCGAGCGTGAAATGCCCGGATTCGGCCGCCATCCGGGCGTGGAACACCACCTGCAGCAGCAGGTCGCCCAGTTCCTCGCACAGGTCGACCATGTCGCCCCGCGCGATGGCGTCGGCCACTTCATGGGCTTCTTCAAGGGTGTAGGGGGCAATGGTCTGGAAAGTCTGCGCCCGATCCCATTCGCAGCCTCCGGGGTCGCGCAGCCGGTCCATGATGTCGGCGAGGCGGCCAAAGGCTTCGAGCGCCTGTTCCCTGTCGGTTCCTGTCATGGCATCCTGCTGGCGATCGAACGGGAGGCCTTCATGCCAGAAGCGAAGACGAAGCCAACGGAAATCTCCGTCGATGCCTATCTGGATGGCCTGGACTCAGACACCCGCCGGGCGGAGGGGAGGGCGCTGGACGCGCTGTTCCGCAGGGTGACCGGGTGGCAGCCCCGCATGTGGGGGCCATCGATCATCGGTTACGGGCGCTACAGCTATACCTATGAAAGCGGGCATTCCGGCGTGATGTGCGCAACCGGCTTTTCGCCCCGCAAGGCCGATCTGGTGCTGTATGTCCTGTCCGATCAGGCGGAAATTGCAGATCTGCTCGGACGGCTGGGCCGCCACCGAAGGGGGAAGGCCTGCCTGTATCTGAAGCGCCTGTCCGACGCGGACGAAGGCGTGCTGGCCGAGATCATAACCCGGGGCGTGCAGTCCGTTTCACAGCGTTGGCCGGTCGAGCCGTCTTAGGAGGCCTTTGACGCCATCATGGCTTCAAGTTGGGCCTTCATCAGCTGGTGCACATGGTTCACCGCCTTCAAAGGCCTGACCATCACTTTGAAATGGATGATTTTTCCGTCTGCATCAAAACGGATCATGTCGATCCCGTTCACCTCGATGCCGTCCAGCGTGTTGGTGAATTCCAGGATCGCGCCGCTGTCGTTCAGCCATTCACCCACATAGCGGAAACCTTCGCTGCCCAGCACCTTGTCGGCGCTCGCCAGATATTTGAAGGTGATGTCCCGCCCGCGCTGGGCCGTGTGAACAACCGGGCTTTCAAACACCACGTCCGGATGCAGCATGTCCCACAGGGCCTGCTTGTCATGCGATTTCAGGATATAGTCGTGCCAGCGATCCAGGCACGCGCGGCTGTGCGATGTGTCTCCCATGTGGGCAGACTTAGCCGAATGACGCGCCCCGGGGGACTGGCAAAGAGGAGGGTCATTCCCGCCCCATAGCAAGTCCGATAATCTATATTATGTTAAGTCCAAGTTGCTTTCTTTCGGATAGGACGGCGTCCCTCCGCAAGGCCGCAGGACAGCACCAGCACCCATTTGTGCGCCAACACGCCCGAATACCGCCCCCACCCCAATCCCGCCAAACCGCGCGCTCGCCGGCATCCGGTTGAAATCATTCGCCGCCGCAAAGCCCGGCCGATTCGCGGCCATCCTCAGCCAACCCGCCTGCGACGACATGTCCCGCCAATTCTCAACCAATCAGATTGGATAAACTGCCCTGAATTCCGGATGAATTCTCGCATTTGGTGCATACGCAGGATGACTTTCTGCATATCCGTAAAACTTCCGAACCAAATTCGTCCGGTTTCATGACTAGACTATTGCATCCGCAGAAACCGCGTCGGATGCAGGAAAGAACAGAACATCCTGCCAAACTCAACATAAGGGTCAGGAGATTCTACGATGCAATGGGGGTTTCAACGCAAACTGTGCCATATTCACCGCGTCGCGTTTCTGACGGGAACTGCGCTGGCCGCCGGGGCCGTTTCGCCCGCGGCCTTTGCCCAGGCTGACACTGCCGTCGCGCCCGAAGAGGAAATCATCGTGTCGGCGCTTCGCCGCGACACGAACCTCCAGGATACGCCGATCGCCATTTCGGTCGCCACCGGCGTCACGCTGGAACGCAGCGGCACCACCAGTTTCACCGAACTCACCCGCACGGCCCCTTCCCTTCGCATCGTTGATTCCGGCCCCGGCAACCGCCGCGTCCTGATCCGGGGCATCCAGTCCTCCGGTGAACCGACCGTCGGCGTCTATTACGACGAAGTGCCTGTTTCGGGCTCGGTTTCGACGACATCGGATTCGGCCGGCACCACGCCGGACTTCCGCCTGTTCGACGTGGAGCGGGCGGAAGTGCTGCGCGGACCGCAGGGCACGCTGTTCGGCTCCGGCTCGATGGGCGGCACGATGCGCATCATCTTCCAGAAGCCGGACGCCACCGGAATCGACGCCGCCGTCAGCGCCAGCATGAGCAGCGTGAAGGGCGGCAATCCCGGCATGTCGGTCGATTCGATGGTGAACCTGCCGATCGTCACCGACAAGCTCGCGATCCGGCTTGTGGGCAATTTCAACCAGTTCGCCGGCTATGTGGACAACAGCCACTATGGCTATCGCAACATCAACGACGGCCACAGCTATGGCGGGCGCGCCCTGCTCCGCTGGGAGCCGATCGAGGATCTGACGATCGATCTCGCCGCCTTCTACGAAAAGGTGGCGACGGACAGCCCGCGCTGGATCCAGGAAGTGGGCGAGCTTTATGTCACCAACGGCCGGTCGGAATCCGGCAACTATGACACCAACCGGATCTACTCGGGCACGCTGAAATATGATTTCGGCCCGGTTTCGATGACGGCCATGACCGCCTGGTTCGATCGGGATCGCACCGCTGTGGGTGACGTCTCTGACACCTTCAACGGCCGCGACACGGCTGCCGGATGCCAGCGCTATCTGCTGCTGAACGCCAGGGCCTGCACGCCGACGGAGCTTTCCAGCTATCTGACGGCCACGCGCGAAATCCAGACCTCCAGCCTGTGGCAACCGCAGACGGTGAAGAACTGGGTCAGCGAACTGCGCTTCAACTCGACGACGGACGGCCCCTTCCAGTGGACCGTCGGCGCCTTCCATGAAAAGCGCGACACGGTCGTCCGCTCCACCCTTCTGCTGGCCGATCCGCAGACGGGCTGGCTGCTGGATCCGAACGATCCCTACAACATCCGCTATGACCGCACGATCAACGACTATCTGCGCCAAACGGCGGTGTTTGCCGAAATCAGCTACAAGCTGTTCGACCAGCTCACCCTCACGGCGGGCACCCGATACTACAACTTCAAGAAGACGGTGGGCGGCCGGATCGACGTCGGGCAGATCCACTACAGCTCCCGTGTGACGCCCTACACCGAGGTGACGAGCAAGGAAGACGGCTTCATCTACAAGTTCAACGTCTCGTGGGAGGCGAAGGACGGGCTGATGCTCTATGCACAGGCCGCGCAGGGCTTCCGGCCCGGCGGCGTGAACCAGGTGATCGGCCTGCCCGCCGAGCTCGCCGGCTACAGCTCCGACAGCCTGTGGAACTATGAACTCGGCGCCAAGACGACGCTGGCGCCCGGCGTCTATTTCAATCTCGCCGGCTACCGGATCGACTGGAACGACATGCAGGTGTCGGCCCGGACGGCGGGAACCGGATCGGTGTTCGGCCTGATCTCCAACGTCGGCTCCGCCCGGATCTGGGGCGCCGAAGCCGAACTGTCCGTCCGGATCACGCCGGAACTGTCGTTCAACGGGAATCTGGGCTTCACAGATGCGCGGCTTGCCGAAGATCAGGTCAGCACCATCGTCGTGGCCTCGGGCCGGAAGGGCGACCGTCTTGTCGCCGTGCCGCGCTGGACGGCGGGCGCCTCGCTTGAATATCTGAAGTCCGTGGGCGACACGATCGACCTGCTCTCCCGGATCGATTTCGCCCATGTCGGGAACAGCTATTCGACGCTGTCCGAAACCGACATCTATCGCCGGGAAAGCCCGGCCTATCAGATGGTGAATTTCAGGATCGGCCTGCAAGGTGCTGACAATGAATGGAATGCCGCGCTGTTCGTGAACAATGTGTTCGATGTGCTGGCGATCAACAGCATCGGATCCAGCTCGAACACGGGCGGTCTCACCACGGTTTACAGCACGCCGCCCCGCACCATCGGCCTCAGCCTCGGCCGGCGCTTCTAGCACCGGCCCCTCCCCTGCCGGACCTGCCCGTCGCTTGGGGCGGGCAGGTTCCCAGGCTGGATTTCCTTGAAAGGTGAACGAGATGCGCCCGACGAAACATCTGTCCGCAAAGCTGCTGTGCGCGGCTTCCCTTGTTGCCGCAGCAGCCATCGCGCCGGTCATGGCGGCCACCAACGTCCCTGCCCCGCCCCGCCAGCAGGGCGAGGGCGCTGGCCCCTTCAACCGGATGGTCATCCGCGGCGCCACCCTGATCGACGGCTCCGGTGCGCCACCGCGCGGCCCCGTCGACATCATCGTGGAACGCAACCGGATCGTGGAAATCCGGCAGGCGGGCACGCCGGGCCTGCCGATGAAGCCAGACCGGGAGCCCCGGACCTTCGACTATGAGCTGGACGCAACCGGCATGTATGTGATGCCGGGCTTCATCGACATGCATGTCCATGCCTCCGGCGACGACAAGGCCCCGGACATGGGCTATTCCTACAAGCTGTGGCTGGCCCATGGCGTGACCACGGTTCGCGGCGTCGGGCTTGCGCCGATGGACATTTCACTGTCCGAACAGCGCCGCTCCGCCGCGAACGAGATCGTGGCTCCGCGCATCTTCACCTGCGCCCGGGTGGGCGAAGGCAATGGGTGGGCGAAGAAGCCGACCCACACGGCGGACGGCAGCCGGGCCTGGGTGCAATGGGCGGCCAAGGCCGGGATCGATTGCATCAAGTTCGGCATCGGCGCGGACCAGGGGCCCGAAGCCTTCAAGGCCGCGGTGGACGAAGCGAAGAAGCAGAAGCTGGGCACCACGGCCCACCTGTCCCAGATCGGGGTTGCGCGGATGAACGCGCGTCAGGCCGGCGATGCCGGGCTGGGCACGGTGACGCACTTCTATGGCCACATGGAATCCCTGCTGAAGCGCTACAAGATCCAGCCCTGGAGCACGTCGTACAACTTCAACGACGAGCAATACCGGTTCGCGGAAGTGGCCGACATCTGGGACGAGGTCTATGGCCCTGGCACGGTGGAGTGGCAGGATTATCTGAAGGCCCAGCTGGAACATGGCGTGACGTTCGATCCGACCATGACGATCTATGCCGCAAGCCGGGATCTGATGCGCGCCCGCAACGCCGACTGGCACGACAATTACACGATGCCGCAACTGTGGGAATTCTTCCAGTCTAGCCGGGTGAATCACGGCAGCTACTTCTTTGACTGGACCACGCGCACCGAAGTCCAGTGGCGCAACTTTTACCGGAACTTCATGGCGCTGGTGAACGACTACAAGAACATGGGCGGCCGCGTGACGGTGGGCACCGACAGCGGCTTCATCTTCAAGACCTATGGCTTCGGCTACCCCGAGGAAATGGAGATGCTGCAGGAAGCCGGCTTCAACCCGCACGAAGTGGTGCAGGCCGCAACGCTGAACGGCGCCCTCACCCTCTATGAGCCCAAGGGCGTGGTGGACCCGCCGATCGGGCAGGTGCGCGTGGGCAAACTGGCCGACCTGGTGATCGTGAAGGAAAATCCGCTCCAGAACTTCAAGACGCTTTACGGCACCGGCACGCTTCGTCTGAACGAACAGACACAGAAGCTGGAACGGGTCGGCGGCGTGTCCTACACGGTGAAGGACGGAATCGTATACGACGCCAAGAAGCTGCTGGCAGATGTGGCCCAGCAGGTGCAGGCTGAAAAGGTGAAGCGCGGCTGGCCCGAAAAGGGCGTTCCGCGGAATTGACGAGGGATTGCAGGCCGGCTCCCAGTCGGGTCGCGGCCGGCCTGCCGCAAGAAAGAGAAGGGGATTGCATGCGGACGAAGAACTGGAAGCGGGGGGCGCTGCTGGCCGGCGCGCTGGTGGCGATGCAGATGGCGGCGCCCGCCCTTGCCCAGCAGGCCCAGCTGAAGGGCGCCCCGGCGCGCACGGCCGAGGAAAGCATGGGGCCCTTCCGCAAGCTGGTGATCCGCAATGTCACCCTGATCGACGGCACCGGCGCCCCGCCGCGCAGCCGCTTCGACATCGTGATCGAGGGCAACCGCATCACATCGGTGAAGCAATCCGGCTGGCCGGGCCTGCCTTCCAAACCCGGCCGTGAACCGACGGATGCCGATCACGAGATCGACGGCACCGGCATGTATGTGATGCCGGGCTTCACCGACATGCACGTCCACCTGCCCGGGCCCGACAAGGCGCCTGACGCATCCTATGCCTACAAGCTGTGGCTCGCGCACGGCGTGACGACGGTTCGCGGCGTTCCGCTCGCCGGCAATGATGTCGCGGTTTCGGAAAAGGCGCGCTCTGCCCGCAACGAGATCGCCGCCCCGCGCATCTTCAATTATCAGACGCCCGGTTCAGGCTGGTCCGGCGGCACCGTGGACAGCGTCGCCAAGGCGCGGGCCTGGGTGCAATGGGCCGCCAGGAACGGGATCGATGGCATCAAATTCTTCAACGCCCCCAATGAAACGCCGGAAATCTTCGCCGCGCTGATCGACGAGGCCCACAAGAACCGCATGGGCACCACCGCCCACCTGTCGCAGATGGGCGTCGCCAATTTCAACGCGCGGCAGGCCGCTGCCGCCGGGCTGGACACCATCACCCACTATTACGGGCACATGGAATCGCTGCTGAAGGATCGCACGATCCAGGATTTCCCGCCCGGCTATGATTACAACAACGAGCAGCACCGCTTCGGCGAGGTGGCCGAGATCTGGAACCAGGTTCATGAACCCGGCACGCCGGAATGGAAGGATTATCTGGAGGAGCAGAAAAAGACGGGAGTCGCGTTCGACCCCACCTTCAACATCTATGCCGCCTCCCGCGACCTGATGCGCGCGCGCACCGCGGAATGGCATTCCACCTACACGACGCCGCAGCTGTGGAGCTACTTCCAGTCTTCCCGCGACAATCATGGCAGCTACTTCTTCGACTGGTCGACGGAGAATGAATTCGCCTGGAAGAAATTCTACGGCCGCTTCTTCCAGATCGTGAACGATTACAAGAACATCGGCGGCCGGGTGACGGTGGGAACCGACAGCGGATTCATCTACAAGACCTATGGCTTCGGCTACGTCGAGGAAATGGAGCTGCTGCGCGAAGCCGGCTTCTCGCCGCTGGAGATCGTCCGTTCGGCCACGATGTGGGGGGCCGACAATCTCTACAAGCATCTGGGCGGCAACGCGCCGATGGGTGTGGTGCGGCCGGGCATGCTGGCGGATCTGGTGATCACCAGCGAGAACCCGCTGCAGAACCTGAAGACGCTCTATGGCACCAAGGCGCTTCGCCTGGACGACAAGACCGGCAAGCTCGAGCGTGTCGGCGGCGTTCGCTACACCATCAAGGACGGCATCATCTATGATGCGCCCAAGCTACTGGAGCAGGTGGCCGCCATGGTGAAGGCCGAGCGGGAACGGCTGGGTGCGCCGGTGCCCAATGCGCCGGCGGCAGCCCAACCCTGATGCCCGCAGGCCGGGACGGATCAGATCGGAATGGCCGTCCCGGACTTCACTTCCTCGAGCACCGCATAGGTGCGGGTTTCGCGCACGCCCGGCATGGTGGTGAGCGAATCCCCGAGGAAGCGGCGATAGGCGGCCATATCGGCCACGCGAACTTTCAGAAGATAATCGAAACCGCCCGCAACCATATGACATTCCATGATTTCAGGCATGCGCTTCATGGCGTCGGCGAACTGTTCGAACACATTGTTGGTCGTCCGGTCGAGCAGCACCTCGATGAACACCAGCAGCGACCGGTTCAGCAGCGCCGGATCGAGCAGCGCGACGATTCCCTTGACATAGCCCTGTTCGCGGAGCTTGCGGAGACGATCGAAGCAGGCGGACGGCGAGATGCCGGATGCCGCCGCCAGTTCCTGGTAGGTAATGCGTCCGTCCGCCTGCAGCGTACGAAGAATATTCCGGTCAATCACATCAAGCATCGAAGATCCTCCGGTATGATCGTCTACAATCGAACGACCGCCGGGGAAAGCCCTTTCAGGGCCAGGGGGAGAGCCGCATGAGCTGGAACAGCCGCAAGACGATCGGATCGGTGGATGATGTGCATGAACATCATCGGCTCACCCCAACGCTCAGCTGGCCGCACCTCGTCGGGCTGGGCGTCGGCGCCATCGTGGGCACGGGTATCCTCACCCTGATCGGCGTCGGCGCAGACAAGGCCGGTCCCTCGGTGATCCTGTCGTTCGTGATCGCCGGCCTGATCTGCGCCTGCGCCGCGCTGTGCTACGCCGAAATGGCGGTGATGATCCCTGCGTCCGGCAGCGCCTATACCTACAGCTATGTGGTGATCGGCGAGCTGTTCGCCTGGATCATCGGCTGGAGCCTGATCCTGGAATACAGCCTCGTCGTCAGCGCCGTCGCGGTCGGCTGGTCCGGCTATGCCGCGCCGCTGCTGCAATCGACCTTCGGGGTTCCGATGGAGCTGATGCAGGCGCCCGAACTGGGCGGTCTCGTCAATCTGCCGGCCATCCTGATCATCGGTGTCGTCGCGGGCCTGCTGATGGTGGGCACCAGGGAAAGCGCCACGCTGAACGGCATCCTCGTCGTGGTGAAGATCGTGGCGCTGATCGTGTTCGTGGCGGTCGCCCTGCCCGCCTATGATCCGGCCAATCTCTCCCCCTTCATGCCCTTCGGCTTCGGGAAGTCCATGGGGGCAGACGGCGTCGAACGGGGCGTTATGGCGGCGGCCGCGATCATCTTTTTCGCCTTCTATGGCTTCGACGCGATCGCCACCGCCGCGGAAGAAACCAAGGATCCGGGCCGCAACCTGCCGCGCGGAATCGTCGGCTCCATGATCGCCTGCATCCTCATCTACATGGCAGTCGCGGCGGTCGCCGTGGGCGCCCTTCCCTTCCAGCAATTCGCCAACAGCCCCGAACCGCTCGCGCTGATCCTGCGCGAGCTGAACAAGCCCTGGGCTGCAACCTATCTCGCCGGCTCGGCGGTGATCGCTCTCCCCACAGTGATCCTCGCCTTTTTTTATGGTCAAAGCCGCATCTTCTTCGTCATGGCGCGCGACGGCTTGCTGCCGCGCGCCATGGCGAAGGTGTCGAAGCGCGGCACGCCAGTGCGGATCACCCTGTTCACGGCGGTCATCGTCGCCGTGATCGCGGGGCTGTTCCCGCTGGCGGAGATCGCGGCGCTTGCCAATGCCGGCACCCTGGCGGCCTTTGTCGCCGTCGCCATCTGCATGCTGGTGATGCGCCGCCGCGCGCCGGATGCGCACCGCCTGTTCCGCACGCCGGCCGCCCCGCTGGTGGGCGGAATCGCGATCCTCGGCTGCCTTTATCTGTTCATCAGCCTGCCGGGCACCACGCAGCTCTATTTCCTGATGTGGAACGGCATTGGGCTCGCCCTCTATCTGCTGTTCGCCCACCGGCGCAGCCCCGCACGGTGACGGTTTGTTCGGAGTCATCCAGATTTCCCGAACAGGCTTCGGGTTTCTGAAAAACATGGCAAAAGACTTCCTGTATCGACCTCGTTATATGGAGATCATTCGGTATCGGAGATTTTGATGTCTGCTTCCCCTTCCCGGTCGGCGCCTTCCGGGTCGACTCCATCACATTCGGCCCTGTCCTGGGATCTGCTGGACGACGGCAAATATGCCGACGAGGCGAGCGTCGTCCGCGATCTGCTCGCGGCGTCGCCGCTGTCCCGTCGGGAACGGCAGGCCATTATGGCCTCTGCCACGCAACTGGTTGAGCAGGCGCGGAAATCGAACAAGAAGCAGGGCGTGGTGGAAAGCTTCCTCCAGCAATTCTCGCTGGGCACACAGGAAGGTCTGGCGCTGATGTGCCTGGCGGAAGCCCTGCTGCGCATTCCCGATGCCGAAACGCAAAGCCTGCTGATTTCGGAAAAGATTTCCGCCGGAGACTGGGAGGCCCATCTCGGCCAGTCGGACAGTCTGCTGGTGAACGCCTCCACCTGGGGGCTGATGCTCACCCAGCGCTTCGTCGATGTCGATCCCGAAGCGAAGAAGGATCCCGTCGCCTGGATGCGCCGCATCACAGGGCAGCTGGGGCAGCCCGTCGTCCGCACCGCGGTCGGCACGGCCGTGCGCATCATGGGCGAACAGTTCGTGATGGGCCGCACCATCGGCGATGCGCTGAAGCGCGCCGAAAAGGAAAAGACGCTCTGCTCGTTCGACATGCTGGGCGAAGGCGCCCGCACCGAGGCGGATGCCGATCGCTATGAGCGCATCTATGCCGACGCGATCATCGCCGTGGGCAAGGCGCGTGGCCGCGATCTGCCGCCCGAAGACGGGCATGGCGTTTCCGTGAAGCTCTCCGCGCTCTGCCCCCGCTATCAGGCGGTGCAGGAAGCGCGCGTGTGGGATACGCTCTATCCGCGCCTGCTGCGGCTGGCGGAATCGGCCGCCGGCCACAATCTGAACCTCACGATCGACGCGGAAGAGGCGGACCGGCTGGTGCTTTCGCTGAAGCTGGTGGAGCGCCTGTCGCGCGAACCGTCGCTGGGCGGGTGGACTGGCCTCGGCGTGGTGGTGCAGGCCTATCAGAAGCGGGCCGTACAGGTGATCGGCGCGCTGAAGGCGCTGTCGGAAGCCAGCGGCCGCCGCCTGATGGTCCGCCTTGTGAAGGGCGCCTACTGGGATACGGAAATCAAGCTGGCCCAGATGAACGGGCGGCCTGATTATCCGGTTTTCACCACCAAGCCCGCAACGGACCTCAACTATCTGGTCGCGGCGGAAGCGCTGATCCTGGCGGCGCCGCATCTCTATCCGCAGTTCGCCACCCACAACGCCCATACGCTGGTCGCGGTCGGGCAGATGGCTGACCGGCGCGGCGTCCGCATCGAAAGCCAGCGCCTGCACGGCATGGGCGAGGCGCTCTATGAAGCCGCAGGCCTCGCGCAGAAGGTGCGCGCCTATGCGCCCGTCGGCAGCCATGAAGAACTGCTGCCCTATCTGGTGCGCCGCCTGCTGGAAAACGGCGCCAACTCCAGCTTCGTCCACGCTTTGCTGGATGAACGGGTGCCGGCCTCGCAGGTCGTGGCGGATCCGATTTCCGCAGTCGAAGCGGCGCCCGGGCGGCATCCGAAGATCCCGGCGCCCGCCGACCTTTATGGCCCGCACCGGCTGAACCCGCTGGGCCGGGATTACAGCATCAAGGCCGCGCGCGACCGGGCAGCGGCCGCCACCGCCTCGCTTGCGACGATCGTTGCTGGCCCCATCGTCGGCGGCGAGCTCGTCACCACGGCGCCCTCCGCGCCGGTTGCCAGCCCCGCCGACGCCACGGTTCTGGCCGGTCTCGTCCACCCGTCGACCGCCGCCGACATCGATCGCGCCGCGACCCTCGCCAAGGCGGCCTTCCCCGCCTGGGACGAAGCGGGCGGCCCCGCGCGCGCGGCCATCCTGCGCCGCACGGCAGACCTGCTCGAAGCCGACATGGACCGGCTCGTCGCGCTGCTTTCCCGCGAAGGCGGCAAGACGCTGACAGACGGTGTTGCCGAAGTGCGGGAAGCCGTTGATTTTTGCCGATATTATGCCCGTCTTGCAGAGCGTCAGTTCGGGGAGGCGAAGGCCCTGCCCGGCCCCGTCGGGGAAAGCAATTCGCTGGCGCTGGCCGGGCGCGGCACATTTGCCTGCATTTCGCCCTGGAACTTCCCGCTGGCGATCTTCACCGGGCAGGTCGCAGCCGCGCTCGCCGCCGGCAACGCCGTGCTGGCGAAGCCGGCAGAGCAGACCCCGCTTGTCGCGGCGGAAGCCGTCCGCGCCTTCCACAAGGCCGGGCTTGATCCCCGCCTGCTGGCGCTGCTGCCCGGCGACGGGGCGACGGTGGGGGCCGCGCTCGTCTCCCACCCGCTCGTCGACGGGGTCGCCTTCACCGGCGGCACCGAAACCGCCTGGGCCATCAACCGCTCCATCGCCGCGCGCAACGGCCCGATCCTGCCCTTCATCGCCGAAACCGGCGGCCTGAACGCGATGTTCGTCGACACCTCCGCGCTCAAGGAACAGGTGGTGGATGATGTGCTGCTGTCGGCCTTCGGCTCGGCGGGCCAGCGCTGTTCGGCGCTGCGCATCCTCTATCTGCCCGAAGAATCGGCAGACATGATGATCGAGACGCTGCTGGGCGCGATGGACGAGCTGCAGCTGGGCGATCCCGCCGATCCGCGCACCGATGTGGGGCCGGTGATCGATGCAGAGGCGCGCGATGCGCTGGACGCCCATCTTGACCGGCTGACGCGCGAAGCGAAGATCCTGGGCCGGATCGATCCGAACGGCCTGAAGGCGAAGGGCATGTTCTTCGGCCCCGTCATCGCAGAAATCCCGACGCCCGATTTCCTGGAACGCGAAGTGTTCGGCCCGATCCTCCACATCTACCGCTACAAGGCGGGCGAGTTCGACGAGATCGGCCGCCGCCTCGCCGCGCGCGGCTATGGGCTGACACTCGGCATCCACAGCCGCACCGACCGCTTCGTGGAGCGCGTCCGTGCACTGGTGCCGGCGGGCAACTGCTATGTGAACCGCTCGATGACGGGGGCGGTCGTGGGCGTTCAGCCCTTCGGCGGCGAGGGACTTTCCGGCACCGGCCCCAAGGCGGGCGGTCCCCACGCGCTGATCCGCTATGCCACGGAACGGACGCTGACGGTGAACATCGCGGCGACCGGCGGCGATCCCGCCATCCTGAACCTTTGACGGGCGCTCAATAGCCCAGATATTTCAGGATCAGCACCAGCCCGAGAATGATGGCGGTCCAGATGCCCAGCATCTGGGCCACCTTGGCCGAGCCCAGCGTGTTCAGGCGCCGCCAGTTCAGGGCCAGGATCAGGGCCAGCGTGGCCAGCAGGCTGACAATCGCGAAGGTCATTGCGCGCCCTCCCAGATGCGGCCGTCCCATGCCGGGCTGACCATCGGCGGCAGCTCGGCTGCCAGTTCGTCATGGTCCATGCTCTGGTCCATATGTGTCAACCAGGCCTCGCGCGGGCGGGCCTCCCGGATCCAGGCCAGCGTCTGTTCCAGATGGCTGTGGGTCGGGTGGGGGGTGCGCCGCAGGGCGTCCACCACCCACAGATCCAGCCCCTCCAGCAGGGGCAGGCTCTCCGCCGGAAAGCCGCTGACATCGGTGGAATAGGCGATAGAAACGCCATCCGCCTCAAAGCGATAGCCGATGGAATGGATCGGCCCATGATGCTGGCGGAACGGGCGCACGCTGATCGGGCCGAAGCGCATCACGTCGCGGATCAGGTGCGCCTTCGCCGTCGGCGGATAGCCCTGCCGCCCCGCGAACACATAGCGGAAGCGGGTGCGCAGCCCGGCTCGCGTCGCCTCGTCCATGTAACAGTCGATCTCGGTGCCCGTGGCATGGAACAGCGGCCTCAGGTCATCGATGCCATGGCTGTGATCGGCATGGTCGTGCGTGAACAACACCGCCGTCAGCCAGGCGATATCGGCATCCAGCAGCTGTTCGCGCAGATCCGGCCCGGTATCCACCAGCAGCCGCACATCGCCCGCTTCCACCAGGATGGACACCCGCCTGCGCCGGTTGCGCGGGTTGGCGGGATCGCAACGCCCCCAGTCATTGCCGATGCGCGGCACCCCTGAGGAGGTTCCGCAGCCCAGCACCGTCAGTTTCATTAACAACTCATCTTTGCAAAAAGAGTCATGGTGTTACGGCTGGTTGTTTCCATCAATTCTTCAACCGGATCGCCGCGCAGGTCCGCCAGGAACTTCGCCGTATGCGCCACATAGGCCGGCTCGCACACCTTTCCGCGCATCGGCACGGGGGCCAGGAAGGGGGAATCCGTCTCGATCAGCAACCGGTCGGCCGGGATGGTCTTCGCCGTGTCCTGCAGGTCGCGCGCGTTCTTGAACGTCACGATGCCCGACAGCGAGATATAGGCCCCCAGCTCCAGGCAGGCGGCCGCCAGCCGCGCCGATCCGGTGAAGCAGTGGATCACCATCGGGAAAGCGCCCTTCGCCGTCTCCCGCGTCAGCATGTCAATGGTGTCGTCCTCCGCGTCGCGCGTGTGCACCACCAGCGCCAGCTGTGTTTCCCGTGCCGCCGCGATGTGCGACAGGAACGAGCGCCGCTGCCGCTCCCTGTCGGACTTGTCATAGAAATAGTCGAGGCCGGTTTCCCCGATCCCCACCACCTTCGGATGCGCGGCGGCAGCCACGAGCCGCGCCGTGTCGATGTCGGGGTGCTGATCCGCCTCGTGCGGGTGAATGCCCACGGTCGCGAACACACCGGCGTTGCGCTCCGCCCCGCCGATCACATCCGCCCATTCCGTCTCCCGCGTGGAGATGGAGATCATGGCCGACACGCCGGCGCCCTGCGCCCGCGCGATCACGCCCGCCTCGTCCTCGACAAGGCCCGGATAATTCAGGTGGCAGTGGGAATCGATCAGCATGCGGCCCATGTGGCCTGTCCGGTAACGGGTTTCAATCTCGGCGCCACAGGCTAGAACCGTCGGATGCTCCGCAAGATTCCTTCAGAGGCCTGGCCCGGCATCGTGCTGCTGCTGTCGGCCGTCACCGCCATGACGATCGCCAATTCCGCCTGGGCGCCGATGCAGTCGGATTTCCTGCAGAGCGTCGGCACCGTCAGCTTCCGCAGCCTCGAAATCTCGATGACGCTGACGGAGTGGGTGAAGAACCTGCTGATGGCGATCTTCTTTTTCTATGTGGGCCTGGAGCTGAAGCGGGAGCTGATGGAGGGCGCGCTGTCCAGCATGTCCACCGCGCTGATGCCGCTGATCGCGGCGCTGGGCGGTGTGCTGCTGCCGGCCGGCATCTACCTGTTCGTCACCCGCGGCACCGGCTTCGAACATGGCTGGGCGATCCCGGCCGCCACCGATATCGCCTTCGCGCTGGGCGTCGTCGCGCTGCTGGGCAGCCGCGTGCCCGCGCCGATGAAGGTCTTCCTGCTGGCCGTCGCCGTGGTGGATGATCTGATCGCCATCCTGGTGATCGCCTTCTTCTACACCGATTCCCTGCACACCGGCTGGCTGGCCGGCGTCGCGGCCTTCTATATCCCCATGCTGCTGCTCACCCGGCGGAAGAAGAACTGGCACGGCATGTACATGCTGCTGGCGATGCCCATGTGGGTGTGCATGCAGATGTCGGGCGTGAACCCCACCATTGCCGGCGTGCTGGCGGCGCTGGCCATCCCCATGCGCAACGACAAGGGCGAATCCCTGCTGATCGATCTGGAACACAGCATGCGGCCCTATGTGCATTATGGCGTGATGCCGGCCTTTGCGCTGGCCAGCGCGGGCGCCGCCGCCGGCAGCGGATTTGCCGCCGCAGTCGGCCATCCCGTCAGCATCGGGATCGGCCTTGGCCTCATCCTGGGCAAGCCTGTCGGCATCACGCTGGGCACGCTGATCGGCAGCACGCTGCTGAAGGCGAAGCGGCCGGGCAGCCTGCCCTCCATCATCGGCATGGGCTGCGTCGCCGGCATCGGCTTCACCATGAGCCTGTTCATCGGCAAGCTCGCCTTCCACGGCAATGGCGTGGAACTGGCGGTGAAGATGGGCGTCTATGGCGGCTCGCTGATCTCGGCCTGCATCGGGCTCGCGATCCTCGCCTATGTCCACCGCACGCCGACAGCCGATGCGGACGAATCCGACATCTTCACCGGCGGCGGAGACGCGACGCACTTCCGCTAGCGGCAGCTCAGCCTTCGTCCTCGGCGGGCTCCACCCAGCGCGGGAACACGCCCTGCGGCGGCGGCAGCGCCGTGCCCGGCACCAGACGGGCGTCGAACGCGCCGAAACTGCGGCCGTCCCCACCCACGGCCAGCTGATCCAGCAGCTTCGCGGCGCTGTCCGGCATGGCGGGCTGCACCAGCAGCGCGATGCGGCGGATGCACTCGGCGGCATGGTACAGCACCACGTCGGCGCGCGCCGGGTCGGTCTTGCGCAACGCCCAGGGGGCCATTTCGTTCAGATAGCCGTTCACCGCGCCCACCCGCGCCCAGATGGCGTCCAGCGCCAGGTCGGGCCGCACGGCGGCATGGGCCGCCCGCGCCTCGGCCAGCATCCCCGAAACCTCGGCCAGCAGCGCTACGTCCGCCTCTGTCGCGGGCCCGTCCGGCGGCACGGCATTGCCGCAGTTCTTCGCGATCATGCTCAGCGTGCGCTGCGCCAGGTTCCCCAGATCATTCGCCAGATCGGCGTTGATCCGCCGTCCGATCGCCTCATGGCTCCACTCGCCATCCTGCCCGAACTGGATCGCCCGCAGCAGATAATAGCGCAGCGGATCCACCCCGAAGGTGTCCGACAGGCCCATCGGCTCCACGATATTGCCCAGCGATTTCGACATCTTCGCGCCGCGGTTCAGCACGAAGCCATGGCCGAAGATCCCGCGCGGCAGCGGCAGCCCGGCAGACATCAGGAAGGCCGGCCAATAGATCGCGTGGAAGCGCACCACGTCCTTGCCGATCACATGTAGGTCAGCAGGCCATTTCGCTTCCCAGCCCTCCGCCGGCCAACCAGAAGGCGTCAGATAGTTGGTCAGCGCGTCCAGCCACACATACATCACATGGCCCGGCGAATCCGGCACCGGCACGCCCCAGTCAAAGCTGGTGCGGCTGATCGAAAGATCCTTCAATCCTCTCTCAACAAACGCCCGCATCTCGTTCAGACGGTTGGATGGTTGCACGAAATCCGGCTGCTCGGCATACAGCTTCAGCAGCGCATCCTGATAGTGGGAGAGGCGGAAGAACCAGCTTTCCTCCACCGTCCAGGCGACTTCGGTTCCGGTCGGCGCCAGCTTCGTGCCGTCGTCGGCCACGATCAGCTCGTCCTCGTCGAAATAGGCTTCGTCCCGAACCGAATACCACCCCTCGTAGCGGTCGAGATAAATGTCTCCGGCCTCGACCAGCTTGCGCCACAGCGCCTGCACCACGGCCTTGTGATCCGGGTCGGTCGTCCGGATGAAGCGGTCGCGGCTGATGTTCAGCCTGTCGCACATGGCGATGAAATGCTGCACCATGCCGTCCACGAACTGCTGCGGCTCCACGCCGTCCTTGCGCGCGGCCTGGGCGATCTTCAGCCCATGCTCGTCGGTGCCCGTCATGAAATAGGTGTCGCGCCCGTCCAGCCGGGCAAAGCGCGCAAGCCAGTCGGTC
>NZ_JAYRCW010000042.1:0-21895 GCF_041909755.1 Sandaracinobacter sp. | reverse complement strand
GTTTCGGCAAGCGCAGGCGCCGTCAGCGAAATGGCCGCGAGGATCGCTGCACCAATGCGAATGATCTGCATATCCTTGCTCCTCAGAAGGCGCGGCTGGGGCGGACGGTGTCGTGCCATTCGGCCGGCGTCAAAGCGCCGTCACCATTCTTGTCGCCACTGTCGAAAAGCTTGCGCATCGCGGCATTGAACGTGCCTGCGTCAATGTCATTTTCCGGCTTCGGGGCACTTGGGCCACCAAGCGCCTGCAATTCGGCAATCTGCAGAACGGCATCATTGTTCGCGTCGACATGGCCGAACATCCGCATGGCCCGATTGCGATATTCCTCCCAGCTGATCGTCAGATCCTCGTCGCGGTCTGCGTAGGCGAAGGCGATCTGCGAAGCCGTGTCGCCCGCCGGTGCGAGCCCCGCCGCATTGTTGGCCATCGGGTCATTGGCAAGTGGGCCCTGCGCGAGTGCGGGCACCGACACCGCCATGGCAATAAGTGCAAGCTGGAATCGGATCATGAAACGCCCCCTGCCCGAAATGCGATCAATATGATCAACAGCTTGGAAAGTCTTGCCGCTGGGAACACGGGCGTCAACTTCGAAACGGCATTGGCGGAATTTGACCAGATATTGGCGTCATTTGTCGATTGTCGGCATCGTCTCATGCCGCCTCGTTCGCGGCCTTCAGTCCCAGGCGCTTCAGCTTTTCCACCAGCGTGGTGCGCTTCAGGCCCAGCAGGCGGGCGGATTCGGCAATGGTGCCGTTCGAGGCAGCGAGCGCCTGTGCGATCAGCGTCGCTTCCGCTTCGGCCAGAAGCTGCTTCAGTGCGAGCGGCGCCAGCGCGACGGAATCGGCGGCGAGGCTGTCGGCCAGCGCCGAAGGCCGCGACAACTGGGCCGTGGGCGCCTGCCCCGCCCAGTTATTCAACGGGCGACGGCGCGGCAGCAGAAGCCGCTCCACCGTGGCGGTATCCAGCACCCGTTCCCCCATCGCCAGCGCGCGATCGACGAAGTTCCTGAGCTCGCGCAGGTTCCCCGGCCAGTCATGCGCCTGCAACCGGCCGAGGCCATCGGGCGGCAGATGCAGCCGCAGGCGCCGGGCATCCGCGAAATGGGCAACCAGCGCCTCGATATCGTCCAGCCGGGCGGCGAGCGGCGGGAGATCCAGCAGAACAACGGCCAGCCGCCAATAGAGGTCTGCCCGAAACTGCCGCGCATCCACGGCGGCTTCCAGATCGACGTTGGTGGCCGCGACGAGGCGGAAATCGACCGGAATGGGGCGGCCGCCCCCCAGGCGTTCGATGGTGCGGGTTTCCAGCGCCCGCAACAGTTTCACCTGAAGCGACAGCGGCAAATCCCCCACTTCGTCCAGGAACAGCGTGCCGCCATGCGCAGATTCCAGCCGGCCGACGCGGGTTCGGGTGGCGCCGGTGTAGGCGCCCGCATCCGCCCCGAACAGTTCCGCTTCCGCCAGATCATGCGGGATCGCGCCACAGTTGACGGCTTCGAACGGGCCCGCGGCGCGCGGGCTGGCGGCATGCAGCGCGCGGGCGGCATTTTCCTTGCCGCTGCCGGACGGGCCCGTCAGCAGAACGGTCGCATCTGTCGGCGCGACCCTTGCGATGGTCTGCCGCACGGCCCGCATCGCCGCCGAGCCGCCGATCAGATCGGCGGATGCGCGCGGCCCCCGCCCATTTTCGCGCTGCGGGCCGCCGGGGCCCGCAATCGGAACTTCACCCATCCCTCTGTTTCCTTCGTGGGGGTTTTGCTGAAGTGTCCGACCCTGATCCTTTCGCTTCTCCGGCCTGGACCGCCCCTCCGGCAGGTGCCTGGTCGTGCAAAATTCTTTCATTCCGTGCCGTTAAGCCCGTTTGACCAGTTCCGCCTGTTGACCTTCAGAGGCCAGCAGGCAAAGTGCGCGCGGGTCGGCGGAGATGTTCTGGCATGGCTGCTGCGGCAGCGTGCAGCCGGGATGCATCCGCTCTGGCAAGGATGCCGCCGCCGGAGGGCTTGGGGGCGCGGGCCTGGCCGGGGAAACCATCTGGTTTTCAACGGTTAGGAATGCGCCTTGGCTGATTATGATTCATCCGGAATGAACGGAAACCCGCTGCCGTCGGTGAAGATTCTGGCGGCCGGGGCGGCGGTTCCGCTGGCACCGCTCGCGGGCTGGCGGCCGGTCCGGGGCGGCGCTGACCTTGCGGCGCAACTGCGCGAGGAGCGGCCCGACCTGCTGGTGCTGGATGCCGCCGGGATCGGGCCTGAACTGGCTGCACTGCTGATGTCTGCGGCCTTTGCCGACATGCCGCTGCTGCTGCTGGCCGGCGACGACGACGCAGAGAAGGTGGGCCTGCTGCTGGAGCGGCCCATGCGCATCCTGCCCGTGCCCGCAGAGCCGGGGCAACTGGCCGCGCTGGTGGCCGAAGCAGCCGCCGGGCTGGCTGGCGGCGTGGCCGACGCGAATTCCCGTTACGAGGCGGATGACCGGCTGGCGGCGCTGAAGCGCGATGCCGAACGGGTGGCGGCGGCGCTGGCCGACCTGGCCGGGCTGAGGGGCCCGGAAACGGCCCGCCCGGTCACGGCCGCGCGCATCCGCGCCCACATCAAGGCGCGCCGGAACCGGGAGCGCTTCTTCGCGGCAGAGCTGTTTTCGGACCCGGTGTGGGACATCCTGCTGGACCTTTCCGCGTCCCGGCTGGAGGACCGCCCCGTGAGCGTGTCGAGCCTGTGCATCGCTGCCCATGTGCCGACCACGACAGCCCTGCGCACCATCAAGATGCTGGTGGACCGCGGGCTGCTGACACGCCGCAACGATCCGGCCGACGCCCGCCGGAGTTTCATTGCCCTGTCCCCGCATGCCGCCAGCGCGATGGAGGGCTGCCTGGAGGCGGTTCTGAACCAGCAGGGGCAATAGGCCCTGTTTCTTGGCATAGCCCCGTCCGCCGGGCGCGGACGCTTTCTTGCGCGGGGCCGGAATTCGGGCCACCAAGGGAACCGGGAGGACAGATATGCGCACATTGGCGATCGTCGGTTCAGGGCCTGCGGGCTTCTACACGGCGGAGGCGGCATTGAAGGCGTTCGGTGACGCGGTGCGAATCGACATCATCGACAGGCTGCCCACGCCCTATGGCCTGATCCGCGCGGGCGTCGCGCCCGATCACCAGTCCATCAAGGCGGTGTCGCGCCGCTATGACCAGGTCGCGACGGATCCGCGCGTGCGCTTCCTGGGCCATGTGTCGATCGGCACCGATGTGTCTGTCGAGGAACTGACCGCCATCTATGATGATGTGGTGCTGGCCGTGGGCGCGCCGCTGGACAGGCCGCTGGGCGTGCCGGGCGAAGACCTGCCGGGCGTGATCGGGTCCGCTGCCTTCGTGGGCTGGTACAACGGCCATCCCGATTTCAAGGATCTCGCCCCGCCGCTGTCCGCCGAAGAGGCGGTGGTGGTGGGGAATGGCAATGTCGCCATCGATTGCGCGCGAATTCTTGCCAAGACCGTCTGCGAACTTCAGGACAGCGATATCGTGAACCATGCGCTGGATCCGCTGTCGCGATCGGCCGTGACGCGGATCCATGTGCTGGGCCGGCGCGGCCCGCACCAGGCGAGCTTCACGCTGAAGGAAGTGGGCGAACTGGGCGAGCTGGAACGGGCGACGCCCATCGTGCGGCCGGGCGACTTTCCGCCGGCAGAATCGGACGCCGCGCTGGAAACCGGCCAGCGGCGGGTGGTGGAGGTGCTTCGGCGCTTTGCCGCCGAAGGCCCGGATGCCGCCAAGCCCGTGACGGTGAGCCTGGATTTCTTCCGCCGCCCGCTTCGCGTGCTGGGGACGGACCGGGTGGAAGGCATCGAGGTGATGAAGACGCGGGTGGACGAAAGCGGCCAGGCCGTGGACACCGGCGAGACGGAGATCATTCCGTGCGGGCTGGTCGTGGCTGCCATCGGCTATCGCACGTCGGCCATTCCGGGCGTGCCGTTCGATGACAAGGCCGGACGCTTCGTGAACGTGGACGGCCTGATATCGCCGGGGCTTTGGTGCGTCGGCTGGGCGCGGCGCGGGCCATCCGGCACCATCGGCACCAACCGGCCCGACGGCTTTGCGCTGGTGGAACGGATCGCCGCGACCGAATCCGCCAAGGGGCGGACGGGGCGCGCCGGGATCGATGCGCTGCTGAAGGCGCGCGGTGTGACCATCGCGAGCTTCGAGGACTGGCAGAAGATCGACGCGATGGAGATTTCCCGCGCCCGCGCCGGCGCCCCGCGCGAGAAAATCGTGGAGCTGACGGAATTGCGGAAGGTTTTTGCAGACTGAATCCCGTTTTACGTGTTGACGCCGGGGAGTGCCGCGCCTATCCCGCCGCCTCGGTCCGGGGAATAGCTCAGCCTGGTAGAGCACTGTCTTCGGGAGGCAGGGGCCGGAGGTTCGAATCCTCTTTCCCCGACCATCTTCCAAATGGTTGGAATCGTTGGGCTCTGCGCGGAAACGCGCGGAGCCCGCGGTGATTCAGGGCAATCGCTGAAGTCGCGCGACAAGGGCTTGCGCCGCCGCGTCCACATCGGCCCAGCTGCGGGCGAAATCGGCGGCGTCGCCATAATAGGGGTCCGCGACGGCCTCGCCCTGCCGACCAGCGACGAGATCAAGGACCAGCGCAAGTTCCGCCCGCGAGGGGTCGGGCGACAGGCGGCGCAGATCCCTGAGATTGGTGTGATCCGCCGCGAAGATGTGGCTGAAGCGGGTGAAATCGTCCGCATGCACCTGCCGCGCGCGGAGCGCGCCGATATCGACGCCGTTTGCCTTTGCGATTGCCTGAGCGCGGGGATCCGGCGGGCGGCCGACATGCCAGTCGCCCGTTCCGGCGGAATCGATCCGCAGATCAAGCCCGGCCGCCGTTGCGCGGGCACGGAACGCGCCTTCTGCCAGCGGCGAGCGGCAGATGTTGCCGAGGCAGACGAACAGGATCGCGGGCCTGTCCGCCGCCATCAGCGAAGCGACTTGATGATCGCCGAGAAGTCGAGCCCGCCCTGCCCTTCCGCCGCGAACGCCTCATAGAGTTCCAGCGCCCTGGCGCCCATCGGCGTGCTGGCGGATGCGCTGCCGGCCGCTTCGGCCGCGAGGCGCAGATCCTTCAGCATCAGCGCCACGGCGAAACCGCCCTGATAGCCCCTGTCGGCCGGGGTTTCGGGGCCGACGCCGGGCACGGGGCAATAGCTGGTCATCGACCAGCACTGACCGGACGACACCGAGGCGATGTCGTAGAAGCGCTGCGGATCGAGGCCCAGCTTGTCGGCCAGCACGAACGCCTCTGCCGTTGCCACCATGGACGCGCCGAGCAGCATGTTGTTGCAGATCTTCGCCGTCTGCCCAGCGCCGCTGCCGCCCGCATGGATCACGGCCTTGCCCATCGCCTGAAGGATGGGTTGCGCACGGGCGAAGCCGTCGTCCGGCCCACCCACCATGAAGGTGAGCGTTCCGGCGTTCGCCGCCGCGATGCCGCCCGAAACCGGCGCGTCGACAGCGACATAGCCCTTTGCGGCGGCCTCTGCCCCAAGCGCCTTGGCGGTTGCGACATCGATGGTGGAGCAGTCGATCAGCAGTGTGCCGGCGGCCGCCTTGCCGAACACCTCGTCGCGATAGACGCCGGCCACATGCTGCCCGGCGGGCAGCATGGTGACGACGGCATCCGCGCCCGCCAGCGCGTCTGCGGCGGACGCGGCAGCCGTGCAGCCCGCCGCCTTCGCCTTTTCCAGCGCCTCTGCCGAAAGGTCGAAGGCGCGGACGTCATACCCCTTTGCGGCGAGGTTGGCGGCCATGCCGCCGCCCATGTTGCCGAGGCCGATGAATGCAATTGTCGTCATCGCCATTACCCCATCGTCGGGATGACGAAGGCGTTGCCGCCGTCTGCGGACCCGTCCGGCCATTTCTGCGTGACCGTCTTCACCTTCGTCCAGAAGCGGACGCCTTCGGTGCCGTGCTGGTTGTGGTCGCCGAAGGCCGAGCGCTTCCAGCCGCCGAAGCTGTGATAGGCGACCGGCACCGGGATCGGCACATTTATGCCCACCATGCCCACGTTCACGCGGGCCGCGAATTCGCGGGCGGCATGGCCGTTGCGGGTGAAGATGGCGACACCATTGCCATATTGATGCTGGCTGGGCAGCGCGATCGCATCCTCGAAACTGTCCGCGCGGACGATCTGCAGCACCGGGCCGAAGATTTCCTCCTTGTAGCTCTGCATCGTCGGCTTCACATGATCGAACAGGGTCGGGCCGATGAAGAAGCCCTTTTCATGGCCCTGAAGCTCGAACCCGCGGCCATCGACCACCAGTTCGGCGCCTTCGTCCACGCCGGTCTGGATCCAGCCTTCCACCCGCGCCTTGTGGGCGGCGTTCACGACGGGGCCGTAATCGGCGTCGGGATCGGTCGAAACGCCGATGCGCAGCTTTGCGATCGCGCCCACCATGCGCTTGCGCAGTTCATCCGCGGTTGCCTTGCCCACCGGCACCACCACGGGCAGCGCCATGCAGCGTTCACCGGCGGAGCCGAAGGCAGCGCCCGCCAGATCCGAGACGACCTGATCGAGATCGGCATCCGGCATCACGATGCCATGGTTCTTCGCGCCGCCCATCGCCTGCACCCGCTTGCCCGCCGCGACGCCGCGCGAATAGACATAGTGCGCGATATCCGACGACCCGACGAAGCTGACGGCCGAAATGGCGGGATGGTCGAGGATCGCATCCACCATTTCCTTGTCGCCATGCACGACCTGCAGGATGCCTTCGGGCGCGCCCGCTTCCAGCAGCAGCTCGGCCAGCCGCACCGGAACCGACGGATCGCGTTCGGATGGCTTCAGGATGAAGGCGTTGCCGCAGGCGATGGCGACACCGAACATCCACATCGGGATCATCGCGGGGAAGTTGAACGGCGTGATGCCCGCGCCGATGCCCAGCGGCACGCGGGTGGACAGCACATCGATCCCCGGCCCGGCCCCTTGCGTATATTCGCCCTTCATCAGATGCGGCACGCCGCAGGCGAATTCGATCACTTCCAGCCCGCGCTGGATGTCGCCCTTGGCATCGGCGATCACCTTGCCATGTTCCGACGAGAGCATGCGGGCCAGTTCGTCCATGTTCTTTTCGACGAGCGCCTTGAAGGCGAACATCACCCGCGCGCGGCGCTGCGGGTTTGTCGTCGCCCAGGCGGGCTGCGCCTTCTGCGCGGCAGCCACGGCAAGATCCAGAAGGGCGGCATCGCCCAGCGGCACCCGCGCCTGGATCGACCCGGCATTGGGGTCGAACACGTCACCGAAGCGCGCCGCGGCGGCCTTTGTGCCGCCTGCGAGGAAATGGTCGATCTGTCTGATGTTCGTCACGCCCTGGTTCCCGATATAGTCCCACTTGGGCGGCCTCATGAACCTTCGGGGCCGCGCTTGGAAGCGGGCATTTTGGCAGGTTGGCCGCGATTGGCGACGGACCGGCGCTGCGGTAAGGCGCAAGGCAGGAAGGGGAGAGTGAGCATGTCGAGCCTGAAGCCGCTGGCGCAGCTGGAAACCCATGAGGTGTTCAACCAGGCGCCGCCGATGGAGGATCGGAACCTCTTTCTGGATGACCAGGCGCTGCATGACGCGGTGGCAAATTCGGGCGGCGCCCCGCATGCGGCAAGGCTTCAGGCGCTGGGCGCGCGCGTGGGATCTGCCGAGGTGATCGAATGGGGGGTGGAGGCGAACCGCCAGACCCCGGTTCTGGAAACCCATGACCGCTTCGGCCACCGCATCGACGAGGTGCGCTTTCACCCGGCCTATCACCAGTTGATGGCGCTGGGGCTGGACAGCGGGTTTGCCGCAGCCGCGTGGGCGGGGCAGCCTGCCGGTCATGTGGCGCATGGCGCAATCCTGTTCCTGCAGGGGCAGGCGGATTCGGGCAGCATCTGCCCGATGACAATGACCTATGCTGCCGTCCCCGCGCTGCGCGCCGAGGCGAAGGTGGCGGACGAGTGGGTCCCCCGCATCCAGGCGGGGCGCTACGACGGCGCTGCACGGCCCGCATCGGAAAAGGCGGGCGTCACCATCGGCATGGCGATGACGGAAAAGCAGGGCGGCTCCGACGTGCGGGCGAACAGCACCCGTGCGGAACCGGTGGGGGATGGCTGGTTCCGGCTGACAGGGCACAAATGGTTCTGTTCCGCCCCCATGTGCGACGCCTTCCTGACGCTGGCCTACACCGAAGCCGGGCTGACCTGCTTCCTGGTGCCGCGCTGGCTGCCCGATGGCGACCGAAACGCCGGCTTCCGGGTGATGCGGCTGAAGGACAAGCTGGGGGATCGCTCCAACGCCTCGTCCGAAATCGAATATCATGGCGCGCTGGCGCAACGGCTGGGGCCGGAAGGGCGCGGCGTTTCCACGATCATCCAGATGGTGCAGCACACGCGGCTGGATTGCGTGCTGGGCTCTGCCCAGCAGATGCGGGCGTCGCTGGCGCAGGCGATCTGGCACACCTCCCATCGGTCGGCGTTCCAGAAGCGGCTGGCGGACCAGCCGGCGATGGCGGCCGTGCTGGCGGACCTGGCGGTGGAAAGCGAAGCGGCGACCGCGATCGGCTTCCGGCTGGCGCAGGCCTTCGATGCCGGCGACGACCTCGCCCGGCTGCTGACGCCGATCGCCAAATATTGGGTGTGCAAGCGGACGCCGGGCTTCGTCTATGAAGCGATGGAGTGCCTGGGGGGCGCGGGCTATATCGAGACAGGGCCGATGGCGCGCATCTTCCGCCAGTCGCCGCTGAACGCCATCTGGGAAGGATCCGGCAATGTGATCGCGCTGGACGTGCTGCGCGCAATCGCGCGCGAGCCCGAAGGCGTGGCGGCGCTGCACGGCTGGCTGGCGGCGCAGCGCGGGCGAAACGCCGCCTATGACCAATGGGTGGATGGCATCGACCTGAAGGGCGTGACGGAAGGCACGGCCCGCCTGTTCGTGGAACGGCTGGCGCTGGCGGCCCAGGCCGCCACCCTGCTGGAATGGGAAAGCCCCATGGCGGATGCCTTCTGCGCGCTGCGGCTGACGTCGCGCGGCGCGGCCTATGGCGCGTATGAGGCGGCGATCGACACGCGGGCGATCCTGCACCGCGCGCTGCCTGTCGGCTGAGGCGCATGCTGCGGCTGCGTCAATTCCTGCCCTATCGGCTGTCGCTCGCGTCCAATGCGGTGTCTGACCGGGTGGCCAATGTCTATCAGGCGCGGTTCGGGCTGAAGATTCCGGAATGGCGGGTGATCGCCGTGGTGGCCGAACAGGCCAGCGCCACGCAGGCCGCACTGGTGGCGGCGACGCAGATGGACAAGATGACGATCTCGCGCGCGGTGGCCGCCCTGGTGGAGCGCGGGCTGCTGGCGCGCGCGCGGGCCAGCGACCGGCGCACGCTGGAACTGGCGCTGACAGCCGAGGGCGAGGCGCTCTATGCCGAGATCGCGCCGCTTGCCCTGGGGATCGAGGCCGAACTGCTGGAGGGGTTCTCGCCAGCGGAACGGACGCAGCTGATGGCCCTTCTGCAGCGGCTGGAGGCTTGCGCCATTTCGTAACAACGGTTACATTGTCGCCACTTCACACATGGGAGACGGGATATGGCGACGGCGGCGCGCGACACGCAGACGGCTGAGAATTTCATGGGCCTGGACGGGTTCGAATTCGTGGAGTTCACCGGGCCGGATCCCGACGCCCTGGGCCATCTGTTCGAGATGCTGGGCTTCACCCATGTGGCGACCCACCGCAGCAAGAATGTCCGCCGCTATCGCCAGGGCGACATCAACTTCCTGCTGAACTTCGAGCCGGAGGGCCAGGTGGCCGAGTTCCGCGCGAAGCGGGGGCCGAGCGCCAATGCAATGGCCTTCCGGGTGAAGGATGCGCGCCACGCCTTCGAGGAGGCGGTGAAGCGCGGCGCCGAGCCGGTGACGGGCAAGCTGGGGCCGATGGAGCTGAACATCCCCGCCATCCGGGGGATCGGCGGCGCGAACCTGTATCTGGTCGATCGCTATGGTGCGGCGGAAATCTATGATGTGGATTTCGTGCCGGTGCCGGGCGCCGCAAAGACCGACCGCGACGTCGGCCTGCACACGCTGGATCACCTGACCCATAATGTGGGCCGCGGCGACATGGCGCGCTGGGCCGATTATTACAGCCGCATCTTCGGCTTCCGCGAGATCCGCTATTTCGACATCAAGGGGAAATCGACCGGCCTGTTTTCCAAGGCGATGACAGCGCCCGACGACAAGATCCGCATCCCGCTGAACGAAAGTCAGGACGAGAACAGCCAGATCGAAGAGTTCCTGCGCGCCTACAATGGCGAGGGCATCCAGCATATCGCGCTGGCGACCGACAACATCTTCGAGACGGTGGACCGGCTGAAGGCCAATGGCGTGGCCTTCCAGGACAGCCCCGACACCTATTTCGACCTGATCGACAAGCGCCTGCCCGGCCACGGCCATGACGTGGAGGAGATGCGCAAGCGCCGCATCCTGATCGACGGTGCGCCGGAAACCGGCGGCGGGCTGCTGCTGCAGATCTTCACCGAGAATATGGTGGGGCCGATCTTCTTCGAGATCATCCAGCGCAAGGGCAATGACGGCTTTGGCGAAGGCAATTTCCAGGCCCTGTTCGAAAGCCTGGAGCTGGATCAGATCCGGCGCGGGGTGATCCCGGCGGGCATGCGCTCGTGAGCGCCTTCGGGGGGGAGTTCCAGTCCGAAAGCATCGCCGGCGCGCTGCCGGTGGGGCGGAATTCGCCGCAACGCCCGGCGCTCGGTCTATATGCCGAGCAGCTGTCGGGCACGGCCTTCACCGCGCCCCGGCACGAGAACCGGCGCAGCTGGCTTTATCGCCGGATGCCGGGCGCGGCGCATGACGCCTTTCATCCGCTGCCGCACGGCGGGCTGGCCGCCCCGCCCTTCGCGGAGGGGCTGCTGACGCCGAACCGGCTGCGCTGGGATCCCATGCCCCTGCCCGCGCATGGCGTGGACTGGCTGGATGGCCTGCACACACTGTGCGGCAACGGCTCCGCCGAAGACGGCGCGGGCGTGTCGGTGCATCTCTATGCCTGCAACGCCCCGATGGCGGGGCGGGCGTTCAGCAGCTTCGACGGCGAACTGCTGTTCGTGCCGCAGGCCGGCGCCCTGCGCATCACCACCGAATTCGGCGTGCTGGAGGTGCCGCCCGGCCATGTGGCGCTGGTGCCGCGCGGGGTGAAACTGCGCGTGGACGTGGATGGCCCGTCGCGCGGCTATTGCCTGGAAAATCACGGCGCGCTGTTCCGCCTGCCCGATCTGGGGCCGATCGGGGCCAACGGCCTTGCCAATCCACGCGATTTCGAAGTGCCGGCCGCCGCGACCGAGCCGGACGCGCCAACGCAGCTGGTGGTGAAGCTGGGCGGGCAATTGTGGGAAACCACCCTGCCCCATTCGCCGTTCGACGTAGTCGCCTGGCACGGGAACCTGGTGCCCTGGCGCTATGATCTGTCGCGGTTCAACGTAATCGGCACTGTCAGCTTCGATCATCCCGATCCCTCGATCTTCACCGTGGTCACCTCGCCCTCCGGGCAGCCCGGCGTCGCCAACTGCGATTTCGTGATCTTCCCGGCGCGCTGGATGGTGGCGGAAGACACATTCCGCCCGCCCTGGTTCCACCGCAACGTGATGAGCGAATATATGGGCCTGATCACGGGCGAATATGATGCGAAGGAAGGCGGCGGCTTCGTGCCCGGCGGCGGATCGCTGCACAACCGCATGTCCGCGCACGGGCCTGACGCGGCAAGCTGGGAAAAGGCCTCCAACGCCGAATTGCGCCCCGTGAAGCTGGACAACGGCCTTGCCTTCATGTTCGAAACCGTCCGCCCCTTCCGGCTGACGCGCTGGGGGGCCGAAACGACGCTGTTGCAGCAGGGCTATGATGCCGTGTGGCAGGGCTTTCCGAAGGGCGGCAGATGAGCTGGTTCGAACTTGATCACACCCATGATGCCGGCGCGCGATGCTGGGTGGAGGGTGCGGACGGACATGAAAGCTTCCCCGTTCAGAACCTGCCGCTGGGGCTGTTTTCCGACGGGGATTCCGGCCCGCGCGTGGGCGTCGCCATCGGCGGCTTCGTGCTGGATGTCGCCGGGCTGGTGGATACCGGGCTGCTGCCCGATCTCGATTACCTGACCTACATGGTCCACGAACGGCTGAACGAGCTGCTGGCGCTGGGGTCGCTGACGCGGCGGGCGCTGCGCCATTCGCTGTTCGCGCTGCTGACCGACAGACGGCATGAGGCGGCTGTCACGCCCTTCCTCTCGCCAGTCGTCGAGGTCGATCTGCACCTGCCGTGCGAGGTTGGCGACTACACCGATTTCTATGCCGGCATCCACCACGCGACAAAGGTGGGCAAGCTGTTCCGGCCGGACAATCCGCTGCTGCCCAATTATCGGCATGTGCCGATCGGCTATCATGGCCGTGCGTCTTCCGTGGTGCTGTCCGGTACGCCGGTGAAGCGGCCCATGGGGCAGCTGCCGGGCGCGGACGGCCCGCGCTTCGGCCCGACCGAGCGGCTGGACCTGGAGCTGGAGCTGGGCGTGTGGATCGGGCCGGGCAACTCGCTGGGCTGCCCCGTGCCGATCGCGGAGGCGGCGGAGCATGTGGCCGGCTTCTGCCTGCTGAACGACTGGTCCGCGCGGGATGTGCAGGCTTGGGAGTATCAGCCGCTGGGGCCGTTCCTCGCCAAGAATTTCCAGACGAGCGTCAGCCCCTGGATCCTCACGCCCGAAGCGCTGGCCCCGTTCCGCGGGCCCGCCTTCGCGCGCGGCGCGGAAGACCCCGCGCCCCTGCCCTATCTGCTGGACGCCGAAGACCAGGCCCATGGCGGGCTGCGGCTGGAACTTGGCGTGTGGTTGCAGACCCGCGCCATGCGCGAGGCCGGGATCCCGGAGACACGTCTTTCGGCCGGCGGCACCGACGCACTTTATTGGACGGTTCAGCAGATGGTGGCGCACCACACGGTGGGCGGCTGCAACCTGATGCCGGGCGACCTGTTCGGGACCGGCACGGTTTCGGGCGAGGCCGCCGGCACCGAAGGGTCGCTTCTGGAGCTGACGGAGGGCGGAAAGCGGCCTCTGGCGCTGCCGAACGGCGAGACGCGGACTTTCCTGCAGGATGGGGACCGGCTGCGGATTTCGGCCACCGCCCGGCGCGAGGGGTTCGCCGCGATCGGCTTCGGGGATTGCGTGGGCGAAATCATCGCTTGAGTGTTCGCCGATCCGGGGCCATCAATCCGGCATCCAGGGAGGCGACCGCATGCACGATGATCACGAACATGGCGAAGGTTGCGGCTGCGGCCTGAACCGCAGGGCCGCGCTGATGGGCCTGACGCTGGCCGGCGCGCTGGCCGCCACCGCAACCCCCGCATCCGCGCAGGTGCTGACGCAGGAGATGCGGGACAGGCTGACGCCGCAGCAGATCATCGACCTGATCCTGAAGGGCAACGCCCGCTTCGTGGCCGGCACGCCCCAGCGGCGGGACTGGTTGGCCGAACAGAAGGGAACGGCAGGCGGCCAGAACCCGGCGGCCGTGTTCCTGTCATGCGTGGACAGCCGCGCGCCGGTGGAGGTGATCTGCGACTTCGGCATCGGCCAGGCCTTCAACGCGCGGGTGGCGGGCAATGCCGTGACCGACGACATCCTGGGCTCCATGGAGTTCGCGACCGCCGCTGCGGGGGCGAAGGTGGCGATGGTGATGGGCCACACCGCCTGCGGCGCGATCAAGGGCGCAATCGACAATGTGCGGCTGGGCAACCTGACGCTGCTGCTGGCCCGCTTCCACAACGCGGTGGCCGACACCCGTTATGACGGGGACCGGACGAGCAAGTACCCCGCTTTCGTGGACGCGGTGGCCGAAACCCATGTGCGGCAGTCGCTGCAACTGATCCGCGACCGGTCCGCCGTGATGCGCGGGCTGGAGGCAGAGGGCAAGATCGTCATCGTGGGCGCGATGTATGATCTGGAAACGGGCCGCGTGAGGCTGATTTGATCCATCGCATGCTGCCCGCCGGGCGGCCATGCGACTATTCGGGGAATGGAAGGCAGGAACTGACATGAAATCGATTCTTCTGCACCTTGGAACGGATCCCCAGTTCGAATCCCGCCTGCAGGGCGCGCTGGATCTGGCACGGTTCACCGAAGGCCATCTGGAATGCCTGCAGACGCGCCGCGTCCCGGCCTTCCTGGGCGCCGATGCGGCCGGATTTGCCGGCAGCGCCGCCATGGTGGTGCAGCTGATGGAGGATGAGGCCCGCCTTGCGGAGGCTGAGCGCAAGGCCTTGTCCGCCCGGCTTCAAAAGGAAGGCGTGCCCTTCAGCTTCACCGAATCCCTTGGCGATCCGGCGCAGACGCTGGTGGACCGGTCGCTGCTGTCCGACGCGATCGTGATGTCCATCGCGTCGTCCGACCAGCGCGAACTGGCAAGCACGCTGGCGGCCGTGGTGACGAAGGCGGATGCGCCCGTGCTGGCGATGCCCGCGCACGCCACCCGGCTGGAAGTGGAGAAGCCGGTTCTCGTGGCCTGGAAGCCGACGCCGGAAGCCGCGCACGCGGTGAAGCGGTCCGTCAACCTGCTGCAGCAGGCGAGCCGGGTGGATATCGTGACGATCGACCCCTCTGGCACGGGCGACCTGCCGCCGACGGCCGTTGCCTCCTACCTCTCGCGCCACGGCGTCCGCGCGGAGCTGCACGAACGCAGTTCCGGCGGCGCCTCCACGGCTGACACGCTGCTGGGCACCGCGAAGGAGCTTGGATCCGGCCTGCTGGTGATGGGCGGCTATGGCCGCAGCCGGGCGATGGAGTTCCTGCTTGGCGGCGTGACGCGGCGCCTGCTGGCGGCGAGCGACCTGCCGCTGCTGCTGGCGCACTGATCGTCATCCCCATGACATGGGCCGGTGGCAAAAGCCGGCCATCCGAAGGGAGACACATATGACCGCACCGATCGGCCCGGTCGAATTCCTGCTGCTGGGGTTCGAGGGCAACCGTTTCAATGGCGCCATCGCGCCCGCGCTTGGCGAACTGGTGGGCAACGGGCTTGTCAGGCTGCTGGATGTGGCCATCGTGATCAAGGATGCCGATGGCGAAGCGGCGATCCTGGAAATGCAGGAACTGCCCGAAGACGTGGCAGACGCCGTGAAGGCGCTGGCGGGCGAAGTGCGCGGCCTGATGTCCGAGGCGGACCTGATGGACGTGGCAGACAATCTGGAGCCGCAGACGACAGTGGCCGCCCTGCTGGTGGAGCATATCTGGGCAACGCGCTTTGCCGATGCCGTGCGCGACGCCGGCGGCGAGCTGCTGGTTTCGGAGCGGATTCCGGGCGACCTGGTGGATCAGGCCCGCGCCACGCTGACGGCGGTTGCACAACTGACGGAAGGAAACTGAGATGCTGGGATCAAGACGCGGACGCCCGAGCCTGATCGGCCGCGCGGCCGGCACCGCGGCCCGCACGGCCGTCATCACCAAGGCGGCGACGACCGTGGCGGGCAGCTCTGCCGCGAAGCAGCAGCAGAAGATGCACGCTGCCGAACTGGCCCATGCCGAGAAGATGGCGGCCGTCGGCGGCGGCGCACCCGCTGCGGCGCCGACCGGCGAAGAAGCGATCGGCGCGCTGCGCAAGCTGTCTGCCGCGCATGACAACGGCATCCTCACCGATTCCGAATTCATCGCCAAGGTGAAGGAACGGCTGGGGTGACCGCCTGAGCCGATACGGAAAGGGCCCGGAACCTGCTGGTTCCGGGCCCTTTTTTTGCCGGATGTCAGGCGCCTTACATCTTGTATTCCAGCATCAGCGTGAAGGACCGGCCGCGCGGATCCGCGACGCGCGGTTCCCAGCTGCTGCCTGCGCCGGTGTTGCTGTCATAGGTGATGGCAAACGGCGGATCGGTATCGAACAGGTTCTTGATACCCGCCGTGATCCGCCATTGCTCGTTCGGGCTGTAGGCCGCGGACAGGTTGTAGATGGTGTAGGGCTTCACCCGCTCGTGCAGATCCGGCGGAGACACCCGGCCCGAAGTGACGCCCGGCAGCTCCTGGTTGGTATAGCCCGACCGGTGCAGCTGCGAGAGCGACGCCGTCCAGGGCCCCTGATTGTAGGTGAGGAAGATGTTGTGCTTCCACTTCAGGCCGAGATCGCCCGAGAAGGTGAAGCGGCCCACCTCGCTGACGCCTTGCGGCGCGCCGGGCACCAGCCGCGAGCGCTTCTTCAGCAGCAGACTGCCATCGAAGCCGAAGGACAGGTCGCCCGCGAACAGCGGCGTGTTGGCTCGGCCCGCGAATTCGATGCCCGAGGTTTCGGTTTCGCCGCTGTTCACCCAGGTGCGGTCGATGGTGACGATATTGCCCGCCGCATCGCGGATGAAGCGGTCGGTGAACAGGTCATAGTTGGCGATCATGTCCTGAAGCGCGAGGACGTCGATCTTGCCTTCGCGGCGGATATACCACCAGTCGGCCGAGACCATGATGCTGGGCGTGGGTTCCAGCACGACGCCCGCAGACCATTGGCGGGCCGATTCCGGCCCCAGATCCTGCCGTCCGCCCGTCAGGATGGTCGGGTTGATGGATTCGCAGCCCGGAATGGACGTGTCCACCCGGCCGGCCGAGCATTTCGCCGGATCATAGATGTCGCGGCCGGAATAGGGCGATTCCAGCGTGCCGTTGTAGATCTGGTTGAAGGTCGGCACGCGGAAACTGGTGTTGTAGGAGCCGCGGAACATCAGCTGGTCGATCGGCCGGTATTTCACCGCGAACTTGGGGTTCGTGGTGGTTCCGAAGCCGGTGTAGTCGTCGATCCGGAAGGCGGCGGTGAATTCAAAGCCCGTGAACAACGGCAGCATCACTTCCGCATAGGCGGCCTTGATGTTGCGATGCCGGCTGTCGAGGATGTTGGCCTCGTCGAACGGCGCGTTGAAGATGGGCGGGCGGCTTGCGGCTTCGCGGGCGTCGCCGTTGAAGCTGTATTCCTCGCGCCGCCAGTCGACGCCGACGGCCGCCTGAACCGTGCCGCCCCAGATGTCGAACAGCGGGCCGGTCGCGGCGACGTCGACCTGCCACAGGCCATAGGTGCCGCCATAGAGCTGCACGCCGGCTGCCGACGTCGCCTCGATGAGGGCCATCGCTTCTGCCGTCTGGGCTTCGCCCGGCAGCAGGAAGGGGTTGATCCGGCCCGTCATCAGCGCATCCACCATGCCGTTCACGACGATGTTGCCGTTCGCGTCACGCACGGTGCGGGTATAGAAATAGCCCGAGCCCAGCGTGGAGGTGGAGTCGCTCTTCCCGTAGGAAACGCCGGCATGATATTCCCACGGGCCCGCGATGGGGCCGTCGGCCGTCAGCGCCAGGCGCATCGTATCCGTGCTGGTCTCGATCACGCGCGGGCCGCATTCCATGCAGCGCCAGCGAAGCGCCATCGGCAGCCCCCGGCGTGATTCCAGCGTGGGGAACACGCTGACGAGCTGGTTGAACACCCGGTCGTACGTGGCCGCACTGTACTGGTTGCGGACATAGACATAGTTCAGCGCCGTCGCGGCCGCCGAGGCGCTGGAGGACAGCTGGTTGTTGGAGAAGACCTTGCGGGAATCGGCCTGCGATCCCGTCACCTCGAACTTCAGCTGATGATCACCGAACTGGCCGGTCGCCGCGCCGAACCAGGAAATGGTGCGGATCGGCTGCTGGATGACGGCGGCGCGGCCCGTATCCCAGGCGCAGGCATATTGCGCGGTCGGCACGTCCCACAGAAGCTCGTCATAGCTGTCCATCCCGTCGATCGCGCCGCAACCAAGGTTCCCGGGCAGATCCAGCGGGTTGATGCCGCCGCCCGCCCGAACCGTGCTGCTGCCGGGCAGGAAGGGGGCGGTCGCCGCCGAGTTGATAATGGTGCCGTTGGGGCTGTTGGGGGAAACGCCCAGCGGGAAGATGGTGGCGAAGGGCGTTCCGCGCGTGTCCACCGAAAGGCCGCGATCGACCTGGAAAGTGTCCACGAAGCCGCGCTGATCGCCGCGCAGCATCTTCGCATCGGTGATGGAGGCGCCGAACATGACGTTGAACCTGTCGCTGGACAGATCGCCATGGCCCGCCACGAACGAGCCCCGCCACAAATTGCCGCCGCCCGCTTCCGTCACGTCCATGAAGCCGCTGGCCTTCACGCCCTGGAAGTTGGCGTAGGTGATGAAGTTGATGACGCCGCCCACCGCATCGGTACCGTAGATGGCGGATGCGCCGTCCTTCAGCACCTCGACCCGTTCGACGGTGGACATCGGGATCTGGTTCACGTCCACCACGCCGCCGTTCAGGCCGTGGGCGGGCACGCGCCGGCCATTCAGCAGCACCAGCGTCGCCGCAGCACCCTGACCGCGCAGGTTGGCAGAAGACGCGCCGTTGTTGCCCCGCGCCGCACCCGAAACGACGTCTGCGTTGGACGCGAGGTTGTCGAGGCCGTTTCCGTTCGAGGTGAGGTAGGAAAGGAACTGCTCGGGGCTGACGATGCCTTCACGGCGAAGATCGTCCGTGGTGATGATCGTGAGCGGCACCGGGCTTTCCTGGATGGAGCGCTTGATGCGCGAGCCGGTGACGACGATCATTTCTTCCTGCGCCGCCGTGCTGGCGGCAGCCTGGGCGAATGCCGGCGCCGCGAGGCAGGTGGAACACAGCATCGCCGAGACGAGAATTTTCATCGATTACCCCTTTGCAGCGGGCGGCCCCGGCCTTCGCCATGTTGCCGCGTTCCGGATCGTATATTCATCCGGCAGCAATGTTCATCGCGAAACCGGTGGGGCGCAATGGGGTATCAGGCCGCAGATGCAGCGGCGGCTGGGGATAAGATGCGGTGTGACAATTCTGTTGCACCGGGGCCACAGGCGAAACGCCGGCTGTCCGCGCAACTGTCCGAATTCAAACCGGGTTTTCTGAAAGGTGGTGGAGCCTAGGGGGATCGAACCCCTGACCTCTACAATGCCATTGTAGCGCTCTCCCAGCTGAGCTAAGGCCCCGAAATTTCACCTTTGCGAGCCCCTGTCGGGGGGCTGCCGGACCCGCCTGGGGGCGGGAGCGGTGCGCCTAGCGCAAGGTGTCGGGCGGTTCAACCCCCAACAGCCCTGCGCCGGCAATTTTTTAGCGATCTTCCTCGCGTTCCTCGACGACCACTTCGCTCAGGTCGTCGTCGCCGCCGATATCGACGTCGGCGTCTTCCGACGGCTCGTCATTGTCGGCGTCGATGTCCAGATCGTCCGCTTCCAGCGCGGGTTCGGCTTCACCGGCCTGGCCTTCGGCCTTGGCGGCTTCGAACGGCAGCGTCTGCTTCGACTTCAGGATCGGTTCCGGCACCCAGCTGGTGCCGCAGCCGATGCAGGTGACGGGATCGTCGCTCTGCAGATCATAGAAGCGGGTTCCGCATTTCGGGCACTGGCGCTTGGTGCCCCATTCCGGCTTGATCACGTGTCAGAAACTCCAGTTTCGCAGAAGAACAGATTCGTCGACCACTGCCGGGGCAGAAGGGTTCGATTGTCTTAAGCGGAAAGCGGGCGCGCCTTGCCATAGGCGGTGCCGCCTGTCAAAGCCCGCCGCTTCAAGAGAGGCAAGATGAGCCACGGCACCACCCCCCCTTCCCCCCTGATCCTGGTTGCAGACGGCCCGCTGGGCGGCGAGGCGCGCGTGCCCGGCGACAAGTCGATCTCCCATCGCGCGATCATGCTGTCCGCGCTCGCCGTCGGCCGCAGCGAGATCCGCGGCCTGCTGGAGGGCGAGGATGTGCTGGCGACGGCAGCTGCGATGCGGGCCATGGGCGCAACGGTCGAACGGCTGGGCCCCGGCCACTGGATCGTGGACGGCGTCGGCGTGGGCGGCCTGCTGCAGCCGCAGGCCGCGCTGGACATGGGCAACAGCGGCACCTCGACGCGCCTGCTGATGGGGCTGGTGGCCAGCCACCCCGTCACCGCCACTTTCACCGGCGACGAATCGCTGAGCCGCAGGCCGATGGGCCGGGTGATCGAGCCGCTGGGCCGGATGGGGGCGGACATCACCGCCTCCCCCGGCGGGCGGCTGCCGCTGATCCTGCGCGGGGCGGAAACGCCGCTGCCGATCCGCTACCGGCTGCCGGTCGCCTCTGCGCAGGTGAAGTCCGCGATCCTGCTGGCGGGCCTGAACATCGGGGCGGAAACCGTGGTGGAAGAGCCTGTTCCAACCCGCGACCACAGCGAGCGGATGCTGAAGGGCTTTGGCGCGGACCTGTCGGCTGAGCCCCTGCCGGAGGGCGGCAACCGCATCGCGATCCGGGGCTGGGCCAGCCTGAAGCCGCAGGCACTGGAAGTGCCCGGCGACCCCTCCTCTGCCGGGTTTCCGCTTGTCGCGGCGCTGATCGTGCCGGGCAGCGACGTGCTGATCCGGGGCGTGGGCCAGAACCCCACGCGTGATGGCCTTGTGCGCGTGCTGAGCATGATGGGCGCCGACATCGAGCTGCTGGACCCGCGCGAGGTGGGCGGCGAGCCCGTGGCCGACATCCGCGTCCGCCATTCGGCGCTGCGCGGGATCGAGGTGCCGCCCGAGGTGGCGCCCTCCATGATCGACGAATATCCGATCCTGTTCGTGGCGGCGGCGCTGGCCGAGGGGCGCACAGTGATGCGCGGGATCGAGGAGCTGCGCGTGAAGGAAAGCGACCGGATCGCGGCGATGGCGGCCGGCCTGCGGGCGGCCGGCGTGCAGGTGGAGGAATTGCCGGACGGACTGATCGTGAACGGCAGCGGCGGCGGGCCGGTGGCCGGGGGCGCCACCGTCGCCACCCATCTGGATCATCGCATCGCCATGAGCTTCGCCGTGCTGTCCCTTGTATCGCGCCGGCCGGTGAAGGTGGACGATCGCGCCCCGATCGCAACCAGCTTCCCGGACTTCCTGCCGCTGATGCAGCGCCTGGGGGCCCGCGAAGGCCAGTCGCACGAAGCCTAAGCGTCCGCGAACGCGCCTGTTGCGCCGGCCTGGCCGTGCAGCCAATCCGCGACGATCGCGGCGATGCGCTCGCCCGCCTGCCCGTCACCGAACGGGTGCACCGGTGTCAGCGGCGGCCGGGCGAGGGCTTGCCGCACGGCCGAGACAATGTCGTCGGCAGCCGGGCCCACCAGTTCGGCTGCGCCCGCCGCCACCGCCTCCTGCCGCTCCGTGGACCGGCGCAGCACCAGCGTCCGCAGGCCGAGGCCCGGCGCCTCTTCCTGCAAGCCCCCCGAATCGGTGACGAGCAGCCGCGCGCGGCGCATCATCCAGATCATTTCCAGATGATCGAGCGGCGGGATCATGTGAATGGCATCCAGCCCGTCGAGCTTGTCCTGGAACGGGGCGCGGACGGCCGGATTCGGGTGCAGCGGAAGCACGATTTCCGCCTCGCAGAAGGCGGCGAGGCGCGCGAAGGCCGCCGCGATCGCGCCGGCGCGCCGGCCGATGTTCTCGCGCCGGTGAACCGTGGCGAGGACGAGAGGGTAGCGGGGCTGTGCCGCAAAGGGGAAGCGCGCCTGCATCACCCCGTCGGCGGCGGTATCCGCCGACAGCCGGGCCAGCCCGGCCTGCAGCGCATCGATGCCGCTGTTTCCGGTGACATGGATCCGGCTGCGGCAGATGCCTTCGCGCAGCAGGGCGGCGGCGGCCGCGTCCGTCGGGGCGAAATGCAGCGCCGAAACCGGCGCGATCAGGCAGCGATGCATCTCTTCCGGGAAGGGTTCATGCCGGTCGTGCGTCCGCAGCCCCGCTTCCACATGGGCGACAGGCACCTGCGCATAGGCGGCCGCCAGCGCGCCGGCCAGCGCCGACACGGTATCGCCCTGAACCAGCGCCAGCCGGGGCTGCCAGGCGGCGAACACGGGGGCCAGCCGCATCAGCAGCGCGGCCAGCAACTGGGCG